>JAOAFK010000033.1 GCA_026416315.1 Syntrophorhabdaceae bacterium
ACCATACAGATTATTATGAAGAAGAGATGGGGTCAGAACTGCACCGGATATTTATCCTTTTTAAATCCCTTATGCCGAGGGAATCCCTTGTGAGTATAAAACTTACTACAAATAACATTGAAAAAGAACTATCAATCCAGGGCAAAAGGCAAGTAAATATAGATCCAGGTTATATATCATTAGAAAATGTAGTACTTGCCACAACAAAAAATTATACCCATCGTATCTACCTTGGTGACGGTATATATGGTGATCTGACCCTTATATATAAAAAAGGGACATATAATGCCCTTGAATGGACATATCCAGACTACGCAAGCAAAAACATTATAGCCATTTTCAATAATTGGAGAAATTTATATAAGAGGAAATTGATATGATAAAAAGCATGACAGGTTTTTCAAAAATTGAAAAAGAGTTTACAGAGGGTAAGTTTTACGGTGAAGCAAGGTCCCTTAATAACAGATATTTAGAAATAAATTTGAGACTACCGAAATTAGATTACACATACGAATATAACTTCAGGGAAAGGGTTAAAAAGTACATAAAAAGAGGGAAAATAGATATTGTTATTAAATGGGAAAGGCCAGAATCAATAGTGAGCAATCTGAAAATAAACGAAGACGTAGTTCAAATGTATCTAAAAACAGCAGATTTTTTGAAAAAAAAATATAGATTAAAGGGCTCATTAACAATAGAAAATATCTTTGGTATGAAAGATATTTTTGTATATGAAGAAAACAATAACTTGCCTGAAAATTATCTAACCTCCTCCTTTGAAGAGTTACTTAAAAGATTGGATGAGGAAAGGAAAAAAGAGGGTAAAATCATTGAAAAAGACTTGATTTCAAGGATTAAAACAATAAGCGCTAAAATAAAAGAAATAGAAAAACAGCTACCAAAAACAATAAAGGCACACGAAAATAGATTAAGAGAAAAGATAAAGGAGGTTACAAAAGATAGTACCTTAGATGAAACAAAAATTTTACAGGAACTTGCTTTGTATATGGAAAGGATAGATATTTCAGAAGAGACTACAAGGCTAAAGGGTCATCTTAAAAATTTTAAGGAAACCCTTTCTTCAGATGACGCAGTGGGCAGAAAGCTTGACTTTATCATACAGGAAATGGTAAGGGAGACAAATACCATAGGCAGCAAGGCATGTGATTTTTCCATAAGCGAAAAGGTCGTTCAGATTAAGGTGGAAATTGAAAAGATGCGTGAACAGGTTCAAAATGTGGAATAAAGATAGATCTCAGTAGATTATTAAAAAAAACATTTATGGAAATAAAAAAAGGCTTGCTCTTTGTTGTATCAGGGCCTTCTGGTGTGGGCAAAAGTACTTTAATTGAAAAATTTCTAAAAGAGGATAAAAATAGCACTTTTTCTGTCTCTTATACAACAAGGGAAAAAAGAGAGCATGAAAAAGAGGGAAAGGATTATTATTTTGTAGACAGGGATACCTTTCTTGAAATGATAAAAAACGGTGAGTTTCTTGAGTGGGAAACCGTTCACGATAACCTCTATGGAACCCCAAAAAAAGAAATTTTTAATGCCCTAAAAAAAGGTATGGACATATTCCTTGATATAGATGTAAATGGTGCATTGAAGATAAAAAAGGCTTATCCGTGGGCATGTCTTATATTTGTAGAGCCTCCTTCAAAAGAGGAACTCAAAAAAAGGCTCACCTTGAGGGGAGAAAAAAACATAGAATTGAGATTGAAAAGGTATGATGAAGAAATTGAAAAAAAACACATATTCGATTATAATGTAATAAACGATAATCTTGAAAGGGCATATAAAGATTTTGTAAAAATAATAAAAAATGTTAGGGAGTTAAGATATGGCAAGAATCACTGTTGAAGATTGTATAGATAAGGTAGAAAATAGATTTGAACTCGTCCATCTATGTGCAAAGAGGGCAAAGCTATTAGCAAAAGGAGAAAAGCCCCTTGTTCAATCCACTAACAGGGAAATAGTGACAGCCTTAAGAGAAATTGCAGAAGGATATGTCTATTTCGATAAAAAGACTCAAATAGAGAAAAAGGATACACCTTATCAGATATCAAATTTTTCTCCGTGAAGGACCTTTTCAGGAATTTTCATAAAAAGTTCTGCCTCTTTAATCTTACCCCTTTTATAAGCCCCTTTTGCTACGATAGTGCATTTTTTCTTTAATTCTTCCATTGCCTCTGTTTTCATGTCATCGTTTAAGCAATCACTTTGCAAAATCTTTATAATACTTTTTATCCTGAATATATCCATGACCTTGTATCTTTTTGATAATTGATCCTCATGACCGCCATTTTTTATAATAAAAGGTTTTTCAATAAAAAGCACTGGATAACGAGAAGTTATCCTTAACCACATATCATAATCTTCACAAACAGGTAATGATTCATCAAATAGACCCACAATATCAAATACCTCTCTTTTTATAACTACTGATGATGGACTTATTATGCATAAAGGCAGGCACTTGTCAAATATCCAGCCTGAATATTTCTTGTGCTTTTTCTTCTGATTTATTCTTTTGCCGTTTTTAAACCAAATTTCATCTGTATAAGAAACAGAATAACCTCCCTCTTCCATGGCTTCTATCTGTGTTTTTAATTTACCCTTTAACCACCTATCATCCACATCAAGAAAGGCTACGTATTTACCTTTTGAGGCCTTAATGCCTTTATTTCTTGCGCTACTTATACCTCCATTGGGCTTCCAAATATACTTAACAGGCAAATCTTTAATTGCTTCATATGAGCCATCATTAGAACCATCATCCACAATGATAACCTCTTTATCTTCAAAACCCTCTTTAAGGACTGATAAAACTGCATCAAGGAGAAAATGCTTTCTATTGAAGGTTGTGATGATTACTGATACCATAGAAAAAAGGGAGAAAAATGGCGGGGACGACGAGACTTGAACTCGCGGCCTCCGGCGTGACAGGCCGGCGTTATAACCATCTTAACTACGTCCCCGTTTAAATGGTAGGCGGAACAGGTTTTGAACCTGTGACCCCCGGCTTGTAAGGCCGATGCTCTCCCACTGAGCTACCCGCCCACATTGGCTAATATAACAACTATTGGCTTAAAAGTCAAACATCTTTAAAACTCTTTCAGGCAATGTTGGCCTCTTCTTCATATATAAGAATTGGCCTGTCATGGTTGGTAATTACATCTTCGCTTATTACACACTCCTTTACATTAGTAAGGGATGGAATTTCATACATAATATCGAGCATGACCTTCTCCATAATAGCCCTTAGGCTTCTTGCGCCAGTTTTCTTTTTCATCGCCTCTTTTGCAATGGCCCTTATGGCACCCTCTGTAAAGGTTAGTTTTACATTTTCAAGCTCGAATAATTTCTTATACTGCTTTGTTATAGCGTTCTTGGGTCTCTTTAGGATCTCCACAAGGGCATCTTCACTTAGCTCATCAAGGGTTGCAATTATGGGTAATCTTCCGATAAATTCAGGAATGAGCCCATATTTAAGCAAATCTTCAGGCTGGATCTCTTTTATCAACTCAGAATATTTTTTATCACGGCCTCCTTCAACGTCCACACCGAATCCTATACCCTTTTTACCTATTCTATTGGCGATTATGGATTCTATGCCATTGAAAGCACCACCACAGATAAAAAGGATGTTTGTTGTATTGACCCTAATATATTCCTGCTGGGGATGTTTCCTACCACCTTTAGGTGGGACATTTGCGATGGTTCCCTCTATTATCTTTAGAAGCGCCTGTTGTACGCCTTCTCCTGACACATCCCTTGTAATGGAGGGGCTATCTGTCTTTCTTGATATCTTGTCTATTTCATCGATGTAGACAATACCTTTTTCAGTTCTTTCAACATTATAGTCTGCTGCCTGTAAAAGATATAGAATGATATTTTCCACATCCTCACCCACATAGCCTGCTTCAGTAAGGGTTGTGGCATCGGCAATAGTAAATGGCACATGGAGTATCTTTGCAAGGGTCTGGGCCAATAAAGTCTTTCCTGAACCAGTGGGGCCTATGAGAAGGATGTTACTTTTCTGAATTTCTACATCATCAAAATTGCTCTTTGTCTCTATCCTTTTGTAATGGTTATAGACAGCCACCGATAAAACCTTTTTTGCATAATCCTGTCCTATCACATACTCATCGAGAAGCCTGTATATCTCACTTGGTTTTGGCAGTGAAGTCTTAATATAGTCAAGCCTTTCTTTTTTTACCTCTTCCTGTATAATTTCATTGCACAAACCCACACACTCATCACAGATATACACCATAGGGCCGGCAATTAATTTTTTTACCTCATCCTGACTCTTTCCGCAGAAAGAACAGTGCAACTTTATTATCCTCCCGTTCTTTTTAATCATGTATATCCCTCTTTTCCACTATTTTGTCTATAATTCCATAATCGAGCGCTTGCTGGGCTGTCATATAGAAATCCCTCTCAGTATCAGCCTCTATTCTTTCTAAAGGCTGACCTGTATGTTTTGTAAGTATTTTATTTAATTCCTGGCGCATCCTCAAAATTTCCCTCGCCTGTATGTTTATGTCTGTTGCTTGACCCTGAACACCACCTAAGGGTTGATGAATCAGTATCCTTGAATGAGGAAGGGCATATCTTTTTCCTTTTGCACCCCCTGCGAGCAATACAGCACTCATACTTGCCGCTTGACCGATACACATAGTTACTACAGCCGGTTTAATATATTGCATGGTATCATATATGGCGAGGCCGCTTGTTATTATACCACCTGGGCTGTTGATATACAAAAAGATATCTTTTGAAGGATCCTCTGATTCAAGAAAAAGAAGTTGGGCAATAACAATATTTGCTACATTGTCATCTATAGGTGAGCCTAAAAAAATTATCCGCTCTTTAAGTAACCTCGAATAAATATCATATGCCCTCTCTCCCCTTCCATCTCTTTCAATAACTATTGGAATGAGGGTCATGTTAACTCCTTTATAATCGCATTATCTTTTAAAAAATTAAGGGTTTTTTCTTCGAGAATCATACTTTTTAAGCCTTCCATAAGTTCGTTTCTTTCATAAAAACTTTTTACATCATTGAAAGGTCTTCTTGCATCTTCTGCAATTCTTTTGAGTCTCTCCTCTATATCTGTTTCTTCAAGCTTAATGTTTTCTTTTTCAGCAATCTTAATAAGGAGTATATCTGTCTTTATCCTTTTTTCTGCTTTGTGTTCGAAATCCTTACGGAGATTTTTTTCTAAATTATCGGTGGGCACTCCTTCTGCTTCATATCTCTGTTTTGCATCCTGTAGCATAGCCTGCACTCTCTTTTCAAGATAACGTTTTGGAACCGGTATGTCAATCTTTTCAAAAAGTGCATCAATGATCTTCTGGAATATTATTTTGTTTCTTCCTGATTCCTTTTCTTTTCTTAAATCATTCATCACACTTTCTTTCATCTTTTCAAGATTATCAAAGCCCATATCTTTTGCAAAATCATCATCCAGTTCTGGCAAAATCTTTTTTCTTATTTCTTTAACATGGATTTTAAATAACACCTTTTTCCCTGCTATATCCTTGTCCGGATAGTCTTCTGGGAAATCAATTGTGATTTCCTTATCTTCTCCTATCTTCATGCCGTATAAAGCACTTTCAAATTCTGGCATGAGAATGGAGTTTCCAAGTTCAACAGGATAATAATCTGTCTTTACCTCTTTTAAGGGCTCACCATCTAAAAAACCTTGATAGCTTATTATCATGAAATCATCTTTTTCCGCACCTTCATCTTCTTTCTTCATCTCCATCTGCGCATATAGCTGTCTTATGTTTTCCATTCTTTTTTGTATTTCTTCTTCAGTTATAATAATGGGTTCTACCTCAACCTCTATACCTTTATATTCAGGAAGCTCAATTTCAGGTAATATCTCGCATTCTATTGTATAGCCCTTAAAGCCATCATCATCGAGAAAATCTATTATGGGGTCTCCAACAGGATTTATATTCACCTCTTTTAAGGCATTACCCATTGTAAATTCTACAACCCTTTTTCTTAACTCCATTTCAATATAA
>JAOAFK010000085.1 GCA_026416315.1 Syntrophorhabdaceae bacterium
ATGCTATCCAAAAGGATAACCACATCGTGTTTGTGTTCTACAAGTCTTTTTGCCTTCTCTATCACTATCTCTGCCACCTGAACATGTCTTGTGGCAGGCTCATCGAATGTTGAGCTTATAACCTCACCTTTGACTGACCTCTGCATATCTGTCACCTCTTCAGGTCTTTCATCTATAAGAAGGACTATGAGGTCAATTTCCTTGTGGTTCTGTGTGATGCTGTTGGCTATGAGCTGCAACAACATCGTCTTTCCTGTCCTTGGAGGTGCAACGATAAGCCCCCTCTGGCCCTTCCCAATGGGTGTAAAGAGATCCATCACCCTTGTGGATAGATTGTCCGGTGTTGTCTCAAGGATTATCCTTTTATTCGGATATAGGGGTGTTAGGTTATCAAAGATAATCTTGTCTTTTGCCACATCAGGGTCATCAAAATTTATAGTTTCTACCCGCAGCAAGGCAAAATACTTTTCGTTGTCCTTTGGCGGTCTTATCTGTCCTGATATGATATCCCCTGTGCGTAGTCCGAATCTTTTTATCTGTGAAGGTGATATGTATATATCATCAGGTCCTGGCATATAATTTGAATCAGGGGATCTTAAAAATCCAAAACCTTCTGGCAAGACCTCCAGGACACCCTCTCCATATACAGATTCGTTTTTATCAAGAAGGGCCTGTAAAATGGCAAATATAAGCTCCTGCTTTTTTAATCCTGCTGCGTTTTCTATGTTTAAGGTTCTTGCAAGGTTTGTAAGTTCCCCTATCTTTTTTCTTTTCATTTCATTTAGATGCATCCTGTTCCTCCCATTCCTTTATCCTTTTTATAAGCAGATCAACCTCTATGTGTAGGTCTTTTTCTGTTCCGTTGTTGTATATAACATAATCGGCCTTTTTTTCTTTTTCCTCAAGGGGTATCTGAAAGGATGTCCTTGCCTCTATATCCCTTTCGTCCATGCCCCTTTTTTTCAATCTTTCTTTGATTAGGTCTGGCCTTGCAGAAACTACTATAATCTTATCAAGTTCTGCATGAAGTCCTTTTTCAAAGATCAATGGACCGTCTATAATCATCGACCTTTCACCCTTTGATTTTAAAGTTTCTCCTTGCAAAAAGATTTCTTTTATCACCTCGGGATGTACGATCTCTTCGAGTTTTTTCAGCCTCTCTTTGTCTGTAAATACAATATCTTTAAGTCTTTCTGGGCTAACCTTCCCATTTATAACAGTATCTTCGCCGAAGGTGTTTTTTATCTTTTCTATTACCTCTTTCTTTTCAAGGGCATTTTTTGCAATGACATCAAGGTCAATTACATTAAATCCCCTTTTTTTTAAAAGATTTGAAACGGTTGTCTTCCCACTGCCTATTATACCGGTTATGCCGATTTTGATCATATATCGAGATTTCTAACATTTAAGGCATTTTCCTCGATGAACATCCTTCTTGTCTCTATGTTATTACCCATAAGAACCGTGAAGACCTGATCCGCTATAACGGCATCTTCAATGGATACTTTAAGGAGCCTTCTCTTTTCCGGGTTCATTGTGGTCTCCCACAGTTGCTCTGGGTTCATTTCTCCAAGGCCCTTATATCTCTGTATTGTAATGCCCTCTTTTCCCTTTTCATTTATCAGTTTTATCAGATCCTTTACCTTGATATCTTTGATTTCATTTGCACCATCCATAACCCTTATCTGCCCTGTATAATAATCTTTAACATCATGGAAGGTTGAGATGGCCTCAAGATAATCGTCTTGGCTGCACAGTTCGTAATTTATTTCCACAGAGGCATTTTTATTTTCTTTTTCATAGACCTTTAAAGAGAAAAGGTTGTGCTCCTTATCTTTTACTATTTCTATTTCAAATCTGTCCCGGGGGATATATTTTATTGTCTCTTCGAGCTTTTCCTTTATTTCAAAACTTTCTCTGTTTTTTATATCAGCGACAAAAAGGGCAAGGCCTATATCTTCATCTATGCCCATTCTTTTAAGTTCCTTAAAAAACTTTTCAACCCCTCTTAATTTTTCTAAATCCTTTTCGAGGGTTGCATTATCTATCTCTTTTTCTTTTATAATGCATCTTATCTTTTCCACACCTCTTTTTAATATGGTTCTTTCAAATTCTTCCTCATCTTTTACATAGATCTCTTTGTTTCCCTGTTTGATTTTATATAAAGGTGGCTGTGCAATATATAGATAACCCTTATTTATCACATCTATCATCTTTCTGTAAAACAATGTCAAAAGAAGTGTCCTTATGTGAGAACCGTCTACATCTGCATCTGTCATGATTATGATCTTTTTGTATCTAATTTTATCTATATTGTCCGGAGTAATGCCCAAGGCAAGGTATATGGATTTTATCTCTTGATTTGTAAGTATCTTTTCCTGTCTTGATTTTTCCACATTTAGTATCTTTCCTTTTAAAGGTAGTATCGCCTGGGTTCTTCTGTTTCTACCCTGTTTTGCCGAACCGCCTGCGGAATCACCCTCTACAATATACAATTCACATATATTCGGGTCTGATTCCTGACAATCAGCAAGTTTTCCTGGTAGTATGCCGTTTTCAAGGAGGCTTTTGCTTTTTACCAGTTCCTTTGCCTTTTTTGCCGCCTCCCGTGCCTTTTTTGCCTCAAGGGCCTTGTTCACTATAATCTTTGCTATATCTTGATTAAGCTCAAAAAACTCTGTAAGTTTTTCATTTAAAATAGACTCTACAAGACCTTTTATCTCGCTGTTACCAAGCTTTGTTTTTGTCTGTCCCTCAAATTGAGGGTTCTGGATCTTAATGTTTAAAACCGCAACAAGGCCTTCTTTGATATCGTCACCAGATACATTTTCCTTTTGTTTCTGATTTAATGTGGTCTGTATAAAATTATTAATGGATCTTGTAAGAGCACTTCTAAAACCAGCAACATGTGTTCCACCTTCTTTCGTGTTTACATTATTCACAAAACTATAGATATTTTCATTATATCCGTCATTATACTGTATTGCCAGCTCAAGGCCGTCAAGGGGGGGCTTTATTGTTGTAATGTAGATGGGTTCATCAAAGAGAATGTTTTTATTACTGTTTAAAAATTTCACAAATGCCTTAACACCGCCTTCATGTTTAAATTCCTGTTTTTTCCCTTTTTTTTCATCTATTAATACGATATGTATACCATTATTTAGAAATGAGATCTCCCTCATTCTATGGGCAAGGATTTCGCTACTGAACTCTATGGTTTCAAAAAGTGTTTTGTCCGGTTTAAATCTTATCTTTGTGCCTGTTTTATCTGTATCACCTATGACCTTTAGTTCTGTTTTCTTCTCTCCCCTTTCATATCTCTGATAATAGACCTTACCATCTCTTCTTACTTCTACTTCAAGATATTCTGAAAGGGCATTTACAACAGAGAGACCCACTCCATGCAATCCAGCTGAATATTTATATGTCTCTTTATCAAATTTTCCGCCAGCATGGAGTTTTGTAAGAACAATCTCAAGGGCCGTCATGTTTTCTTCGCTGTGCATATCAACAGGAATGCCTCTACCATCATCCTCGCAGGTGACACTGTTATCTCTGTGTATTGTAACGGTAATCTTTTTACAATATCCAGCTAAGGCTTCATCCACACTGTTGTCCACCAGTTCATATACAAGGTGGTGCAGGCCCTCAATACTTGTATTACCTATATACATGGAGGGGACTTTTCTTACTGCCTCAAGACCATTTAATATTTTTATGCTGTCTGCACTGTATTCTGTCATAGCTTTACCGGCATTATTACATTTTTATAGGTGTCATCGTCTTTACCCATAAATATCGTTGCCCCTGGTTTATCAGGTGCCTTAATAACGATCATATCCTGATCTGTGTGAGTTGCCATTTCCATTAAATAATTTATATTAAAATTCATGGATATATCTTTACCTTCAAACTCAATCTCTATCAATTCTTTTGCGCTGCCTATATCTGACTCTGCCTTCAATTCCATTATGTTGTTATACATGGAAAGATTCACAAGTTCATATTTATCAACTATAGCAGATATCTTTTTCAAACCCTTCTGAAATAACTTTTTATCTATTGTGCCAATATTACTATTTTTCTCGGGTAGAACATTTTTGAAATCAGGGAATTTGCCTTCTAATAACTTTGATATGAGCATGATCCTACCTGTTGAAAATTTTATATTGTTTTCACCTATATAAAGACTCACCTTATCTTTCTCATCTATTATCCTTTTCAATTCCTGAAGTGTTTTCTTTGGTATAATTATGCCTTCAAAGTCAAATGTACCCTCTGTTTCTCTTGTAAGTAAAGCCATCCTGAATCCATCAGTTCCCACTGCAGTAACTTTATTATCCTTTCCTTCCAAATACATCCCTGTTAGAAGATATCGTGTCTCATCTTCTGATGTAGCAAAGCTCACCTTATCTATAAGTTCTAATAATATTTCTCCGTCTAATTTAACCTCATGGGATTCTTCTATATCAGTTAGATCAGGAAAATCGTTCGGGTCCTGAATACTGAGCAAATATTCTGTACGCTTTTGTTTTATCTTCAGGGTATTTTCTATTAATTCCATCTCTATATCATCATCGTTCATCTCCCTTAATATCTCATAAAATCTCCTGCCATTTATGAGCATCCTTATATCCTCATCCACATAAAAATCAATATATGCCACGGCCATAATATCAAGGTCATTGGCATATATGAAGGATTTATCCTTTCCAAAAGATATAAAGAGATTTGATAGGATGGGCATTGTGGACCTTTTTTCTGAGATGGGAGCAAGTTTTGTTACAGGTTCGTATAAAATGTTTTTTCTTACTGTTATATACATATTAGTACCCCTTTTATTAGTAATAAAATCTGTTGATTTGTTGAAAAGTCTTGTAACTTCTCAAAATAAAAGGAAAATAATTGTGTATAAGTAAAAAATAAAATCGATGTTTTTGTGGATTCATATGGATTTTAATCTACCCTCTATCTTTTCAACAATGGTTTTGAGGTCACTTTTCAACTTGATTTCATCTTCTATCTTTTTTATAGAATGTATCACCGTGGAATGGTCTTTTCCTCCGAATTTACTTCCTATATCAACAAGAGAACTGTTTGTTAGTTTTCTGGCAAGATATATGGCCACCTGCCTTGCTATCATGATTGATTTTGTTCTTTTTACAGATTTAATGTCTGTTGCTTTAATATTAAAATGAGAGGCTACCTCTTTTATGATTAAATCTATGGTAATTTCTTTATCTTTTTCCTTTATAATATGACCCATGACCTCGCTTGCGAGTTTTATATCTATGGGCACATTATGTAAAGATGCATACGCACCTATACGGATTAAGGCACCCTCAAGGGACCTTACACTGTTTTCAGTCCTTGATGCAATGTAGAATGCCACATCCAAAGGCAGGTGTATATTTTCTATCTCTGCCTTTTTGTTAAGAATGGCAACCTTTGTTTCAATATCAGGGGGTTGGATATCGGCAATTAGGCCCCATTCAAACCTTGAACGGAGACGTTCTTCTATATTTTCAATATCTCTTGGAAACTTATCGCTTGTTACTACAACCTGCTTCATGTTGTCATAAAGGGCATTAAATGTATGAAAAAACTCCTCTTGGGTTCTATCTTTTCCAGCTATGAACTGAATGTCGTCTATAAGAAGAATATCCATCTTTCTGAATTTATTTCTGAATTCGTCCATTTTACTGAACTTTAGAGAATTAATAAGTTCGTTTGTAAATACTTCTGCAGTAATATAACAGATCCTTTCAGGCGAAAAGGTGTTGTGTTTTAAAAGAAAATTACCAATAGCATTTAAAAGATGGGTTTTGCCTAAACCAACACCACCATAAATAAATAGAGGATTATATGTTTTGCCGGGGTTTGTAGCAACAGCAAGACACGCGGCATTTGCAAATTGGTTGCATGAGCCCACAACAAAATTTTCAAAGGTATACCTTGGATTGAACTGGTTGTATATATTTTTTTTGTAGACCACACCTTTTTTTATATCTTCAGTTTTTTCTTCCTTTGGAGTTATGTATTCCATCTTTACTTCTTTACCCAACTCTTCTTTTAAAATTGTAAGAAAAAGGGGCTCGAAGTTTTTTATTATCCAGTCCTTGAAGAACTCATTGGGCACAACCACAGAAAATACACCTTCTGAAAAATTGGAAAATTTTATGGGTTCTATCCATGTTTTATAGCTATCCTTGTTAATAATACCCGCAATCTTTTGTTTAATATGTTGTAAAAGGTCAACCATTTTAGACCGTTATTAACATGTTTTCAACATATGTGGAAAACTTCAGGTTTCCTAAGGCAAGATTAATATATGACATAATAATACAAAAAAAACATAAATTCAACCCTTTTGTTTATAAGAAAATTATTGCAAAAAAAGAAGTTAAATCACTCGTCTATACCCCAAAACTCCCCTTTTCCAGTAATCGTTATTTTCTATATTGTCAATTCCCACACCCTTTGTTTTTGAAGCGTGGATAAATTCGTTTCTATTTATCATAATACCTGAATGGAGGTCCTTTTTTATTTTAAAAATCACAATATCTCCGGGAAGAATATTGGTTTTATTTACCCCATAACCAATTTTTAAAAACCCCTCTGTATTAACCGGTAACACTATACCCCATTTTTTAAATACAAAGTGGATGAAACCGCTGCAATCAAAGGCATCCGGGCCTTTTGCACCACTCCTGTATGGTTTTCCATAAAGCTCCATAGCAGTTTTTACTATGTTGTTTCTGAGCTCAGCATCACCTTCATAGATTTTAACCTGTTTTGGGGCACATGCTGAAAACAAAACGGCAATCACTATAAGAAAAAAAGACAAACTATATTTTTTTATCATCTTTTATGTATCCTTCGAGAATATTTTTTGCATCATAAAGGGTTGAGCAATAAAAATAATTTTTATCTCCACGCGCTGGTTCAATGCTGTCTGTCAGTATTATACCCAAATTTACCGATTCAAACAAACCTTTATCGCCCTCGCCATCCCCTATTGCACAGGCATGTGTTTTTTCTAAACAAAAGGCATCTAATATCTTTTTAACCTCTTTATCCTTTTTATCATAACCAACATTTATCTTTACAGCCCCTGTAAGCATACCATTTTTCCATAAAAGCTCGTTTGACAACGCCATATCAATACAAAGGTCTTTTTTAACCTTTTCAACAACAAATGACAAACCTGTGGATACAATCACAGTGTAGAGATTTAAAGACCTTAAAAACTCAATAAGCTCCCCTGCTCCATCCTGATACTCTATCTCTGATACAATCTCCATGACCTTTTCAACTTCAAGACCCCTCCATAAAGCCGCATCTCTTTCACAAAATTCTTTGTAGTCAATTTTTCCTGCTCTGAAGAGCTCCTGATATTGCGCTGCAAGGCCATCCCAAATGTTTAGTCTTCTGTGGAGATATTCCCAGCTACTTTTTACTTTTGTTAATGTTCC
>JAOAFK010000087.1 GCA_026416315.1 Syntrophorhabdaceae bacterium
AACTCAAAGAAAGCTGGTGATTTTATGACCAAGAAAAAGAGGCTTTTTTTTAAAATCTTTCTTGCATTATTTATTATCTTTATCATCTTTACTGTAACAGGTTTTTTTATTGCCCCACCGATTTTAAAGTCCCTCCTTGTAAAAAATATCTCCAAGGCACTTCAAAGGGAGGTATCCATAGGAAAAATTGATATCAACCCTTTTAATCTCACCATCAGGATCAAAGGTATCAATATAAAAGAAAAAGGAAAGAATGACACGATGTTCTCTTTTGAAGAGCTTTTCGTAAATGCTGAATCAGCTTCTATATTCAAGCGGGCCCTGATTTTAAAGGAAATTACCATCAAAAACCCTTATATAAATATAGTAAGAAACAAGGATGGTTCATATAACTTCTCTGACTTAATAGAAATGAGCGAAAAAGAAAAAGAGAAAGAATCAGGAAAAACTGAAGAAAAAAAGAAAAAACCCTTTTATTTCTCCATTCACAATATATCTTTAATTAATGGGGCCATAGATTTCTATGATGGTCCTTTTGACACGAAACACACATTAAGGGAAATGAATATAAAAGTGCCTTTTATCTCAAATTTTTCCCATCATGTAAATAATTTCATTCAACCGTATTTTTCTGCAAAGATTAATGATGATATTTACGAGATAAAAGGTGATGCTAAACCATTTGCTGAATCCCGTGAGGCCAATATTGATATAAACATTCAGGATTTAGACATCCCTAAATATCTTTCCTATTTCCCTGTGAAGATCCATTTTAAACTTTTATCGGGGAGTCTCGATGTAGCCACCAGGATTTCCTTTATTGAATATAAAGATAAACCGCCCGCGCTTGTTATAAGCGGAAATGTTATTGTAAGAGAACTTGCAGGGGATGACCTCCAGAAAAAACTCCTCTTCAGGCTTCCCAAGATTGAGCTGGATTTAAAATCCATTGAGCCTTTCAAGAAGAGTTTGGCGGTTTCCAGGGTATTCTTTCAGTCACCTGAGGTATCCATCCAAAGGGAAAAAGATGGTACATTGAATATTCAGAAACTCTTTGAAGAGAAAAAGATTGAAAAGGAAAAGGCACAGAAAAAAGAAATGGATTCTACAAGAAAAACTGAAAAGAAGAGGGATGATGAAAAAGAGCTCGCACTGAATATAGAAGAACTTGCTATAAAAAATGGAAAAGTTACCTTCAATGACCTAACACCATCTCAACCGGTTAATGCGCTTATAAAAAATATAGATTTAAAGTTAGACAATCTGTCTCTTGAAAAAAATCACATATCTAATCTTTTGCTATCTTTTGTATTTGATAAAGGCGGTGTGATTAAGCTTAAAGGTCCTTTTAAAATAAATCCAGTCCATTTAGACATGGGAGTTGATATAAAAAACATCTATATAAATCCATTTCAACCCTACTTCACAGACAGGATAAACATAAATATAACAGATGGTGCGCTCACTACATCCGGTAAGTTTATTATTGATATCTCAGAGAAAACAGGCACTTCTATAAAATATAACGGCAAGATACTTGTTTCAAATCTTGCCACAATTGATAAGGCAAATGCAGAACCTTTATTAAACTGGAAGGCCTTTTCTATAGATAATCTAAATTTCCATTCAAACCCCTTATCCGTTCATGTAGAAGGCATATCCTTAACCGACTTTTTTGCAAAGGTGACAGTAAATCCTGATGGAAGACTGAATCTGCAAAACATTATGGTTGAAGAGGAAAAACCAAAAGAAACAAAGACACAAGAACAACCACCCTCAAAGGAAGAAAAACCTAAAGAACCAGACAAAGACATAAAGATAGGAAATATTACCCTTCAAGGTGGCACAATAGAGTTTACAGATAAAGCAATACAACCAAATTACACGGCAACCCTCACTGAAATTGCAGGAAAGGTATCAGACATTGCACTAAAGGGGGATAGCCTTGCTGAACTTACCTTAAGGGGAAAGATAAATCAGTTTGTACCCCTTGAAATTGCAGGTAAAATAAACCCTGCTAAGGAAAATCTCCTTGTGGATCTGTATGCTAAATTCAATAGCCTTGATTTGAGTCCCTTTACACCTTATTCAGGAAAATACATGGGATATAAAATAGACAAAGGGAAACTTTCCATAGACCTAAAATACTTGATTGAAAAAAGAAAACTCGATTCTCAGAATGTAATCTTCATAGACCAGCTTACCCTCGGTGATAAGGTTGATAGCCCTGATGCAACAAAGCTACCCGTAAGACTTGCCATTGCCCTTTTAAAAGACAGAAACGGTCAGATTAAACTCGACATCCCTGTTTCCGGTAGCCTTGATGATCCGAAATTCAGCATATGGAGAATAGTCCTGCAGGTGATTATAAATCTATTAACAAAGGCAGCAACAGCCCCTTTTGCACTTTTAGGCTCTCTCTTTGGAGGCGGTGAAGAGATAAGTTATATTGAATTTGACTATGGCGAATCCAAAGTAAGCGAACAGAACATGAAAAAGATAGAAAATCTTGCAAAGGCACTTTTTGAAAGGCCATCCCTTAAATTAGATATTCAAGGCCATGTTGATGTGGAAAAGGATAGAGAAAGTTTGAAAAAGATTATGTTTTTAAGAAAACTGAAGACACAAAAATTAAACGAGCTTATAAAAAAGGGTGAAAAGGCAATTCCTTTAGATGATGTTAAGATTGAACCAGCTGAATATGAGAAATATCTCAAGACGGCATATGATGCAGAAAAATTTGCTAAACCAAAGACTCCAGTGGGCACAGCAAAGATTCTTCCGCCAAACGAGATGGAAAAGTTGATCTACACCCATATAGATGTAACGGATAATGACTTAAGAACCCTTGCAAATCAAAGGGCAGCTTCAGTGAAAGAAATGCTTCTCAAGACAGAAAAGGTAACACTTGACAGAGTATTTATACTGGAACCCAAAACCTTAGGCCCTGAAAAGAAGGATAAGGTAAAGGACAGCAGGGTGGATTTCATTCTTAAATAATGGGCTCTAAATCGTGGCTATTAAACAGCATCAGGAATCATAAAATTGAATAAATCCATATCCATATCACCCTTTTTTATTTCAGATATTTTATACCATTCAATTCTCTTGGAAATGCATAAAATTATCTTGAAAGAAAGTTTACAAAAAAATATAATGGGAAAATATAGGGGGATTAAATGATGAGATTTTTATTGCTATCGTTTATAATCTGTTTTACTTTATTTTCCTGTGCATCCATACCTGAAGTTCCCGGCTTTAAAAAAGAGGCGACTGAATTAAAAATAGCAGACGAAGAGCTTCCTAAAACAGTGGCAATCATTCCCTTTGAAAACAAGACAGAAGAGGTAGGGATTGCAAACCAGGTAAGAAAGGCCTTTTACAACCACTTTAGTTCAAAACCATATACAGATATAGAAATCGGTGTTGTTGATGAAAAGATAGTTCAACTTGAAAGGACAACAGGTAAGAACATCCTTGAAATTCCAGCGAAAAATGTCTGCGAGGCCTTGGGGTGTGACGGACTTGTTTACGGAAGAGTTACTGATTACAAAAAGATTTATGCCGTAGCATACTCCCAGCTCGGTGTGGAAGCAGAAATCTGGATGATTAACACAAGGACAGGAAAAGAGGTTTTCAGACTCAAAGACGCAGTAAGATATCATGAGGGTGGAGTGCCCCTTTCACCATTAAGTGCTGTTATGACTGCAGTATCCACGGCCATGAACATAAGGGATATACAGCAGGTAAGGATGGTAAACGAGCTATGTCACAAATTCAATGAAAAGATCCCATCTCCTGCAGGGATTGTTGAATACAGACCTCAAATAAAAGAGGTGCTCACCAATGCAAAGGAATCACCCTTTGGAAAAGGCAAGGTCATCCAGGTTGGAGCCGAAGGCGATAAAGGCATGGTGGCTACATTTGATATAGGCCTTTTTAAAAAGGCCATACCCATGAAAGAAAAACAGCCCGGTATCTATGTCGGTGAGTATGTAGTCATGCCGGGTGATAATGTAAGAGAGGCACCGATTATAGTATCTCTTAAAAAGCCAGCAGGCTATGATACCCAGTGGATTGATGTAAGTGGTTTTGTTACAATTGATACCACCCCTCCACCACAGGTAAAAGGACTTAAGGCAAAGGGATTTAATGATAGAATAGAGGTATCATGGGAGGCCTTAAGCAATGTCTCTGATTTAAAAGGATACAGGATATTAAGGAGTGAAAAGCCCTTAAGTGATTTTAAAGAGATAGGAGCCGTTGAGCTCAACGCCTTTGAGGATAAGTCTGCCGAGCAGGGTAAGGTTTATTACTACAGGGTCGTTGCCTTTGATATGGCAGGAAATGAATCAGAGATACAGGATGCCATCAGAGCCTCATTAATGACAAAGGAGCCTCAGATTATATCAGGGGCCATCGAAAGGGATACGACCCTTTCAGGAATCTACATAGTAAAGGATAATCTTAAAATCCCAAAGGGTTTAAGCCTCAAAATTGATCCTGAGACACGGATGATCTTTTCAGAAAATGCCTCACTTACCGTGGAAGGAAAGATTATTATAGATGCAAAGGATGCACCTGTAGAATTTGTCTCCCAGGAAAATAAAAAATGGGGCGGGATCATTGTTGAAAATGGTCATATAAACATAAAGGGGTTTAAAATCAAAAATGCCCAGAAGGGATTTGTTATCAACTCGGCCGAGGGTTTTATAGAAAACGGTGTAATTACCGATTGTGATACCGGCATTTCTATAACAGGGGTCCCTTCACCGTTACTGAATCACCTTATCATTTCAGGAAATAAAACCGCTATTGAGCTTACAAGAACTGGCACATCCCTATCTC
>JAOAFK010000142.1 GCA_026416315.1 Syntrophorhabdaceae bacterium
GGCAAGTTCTGCACCTTTTACTATGGGACCAGGGGCATAATCGCCACCCATGCAGTCTATGGCTATCTTTACCATAAGCCTATATTTCTTCTAATTTTATAACCTGTCTTCCTTTATAGTAACCGCATCTCTCACATACCCTGTGGGGTAGGGCCGGTTCTTTACAGTTAGGGCACAGGATAACATGTACTGGCTGTGCCTTGTAATGGGTTCTTCTTTTATCCCTTCTGGATTGTGATGTTTTTCTTTTCGGTACGGGCATATCTTTCTCCTCTTTTTATAAAAGTTTTCAATTTAAAAATTCTTTTAGTTTCTCACCGAGAATCGTGTTTATGCCTTTATAGCAGTCACACGGTTCGTAGTTTTGATTTTTTCCACAAACCTGGCATAATCCTTTACAAGATTCCTTGCATAACGGTTTTATAGGGATGTTAAGGATTATCTCTTCGTTTATTATTGGCTCGAGTTCAACTTCATTACCCTCATAATAGTATATATCCATATCATCTCTTTTCAGTTCAATTTCAGGTTCATGGGGTGCCATATTTTGAGGCAACATTTTAAAATCTACTATTGCGTTGATCATATATGGAAATTCATCAAGACACCTGCTGCATGTTAATGAGATAATACAATTTAAACTCCCTTTAATGCTTAAGGTATCTTTGCTCTTTTTAATAATCAGGTCATAGTGCACCTTTGAGGCAAGCCTGTAGGCACTGCTTAATTTAGCTACCTCTAAATCGCCTTTTAAGGCAAAACTATCCTCAATATCCAATAGTTTTATAATCACAACCTTACCTTCCTTTTGAGTTTGATAATATAATTGGTTTAGCCTTTTATTGTCAAGTAAATTAACTTTTTGTAAATATTACATTTTATTATAAACTCCAAAAAAATCACGTAAAAAGCTATTTCATCAAAAAATTAAATTTTATAAAATTTTATCCAAAACACCTCAATATATGTTACAATAAAAATCCAAATTTATTGAGGAGGTAGTTATGATTAGTGTTTCTATTCCAGGCTGGGGTGATTTAGACATACAGTATCTCGTAATTGATTATAATGGAACATGTGCCTTTGATGGCAAAATAAAGGCAGAGGCAAAGGAGTTACTTGAGAAGATATCAAGGTATATTAAGGTTTTTATAATTACTTCAGATACTTATGGAAACATAGACAATGAGGTAAATACCATTGGGTTCAGTGTTATTAAGGTAAGTAAAGAAAATAGCGGTTTGGAAAAGGCAAGGATCATAAAGGAATTGGGTCCTGAAAAGGTCGTGGCCATAGGAAACGGTGCAAACGATGCCATGATGTTAAAAGAGGCAGGCCTCGGTATAGGGGTGATCGGTGAGGAAGGCTGCGCAAGCTTTATTCTGAAAGAGGCAGACCTTATTGTAAAAGATGTTAATGATGCCTTAAACATTCTCCTCCATCCGGAGAGATTGATGGCAACTTTGAGGGATTGATATATAATTATTAAACGGCAATAAATAATAGGCGTAAAACATATGCTGGGAAATTTAATTAAAAAGATAATAGGAACAAAAAACGAAAGGGAGTTAAAGAGGATCCAGCCCATAGTGGATAGGGTAAACAGTCTCGAAGATTCTATGAAAAGGCTCTCTGATGATGAACTAAGAAGCATGACCTATAAGTTCAAAGAGAGGATTGAAAGAGGGGAGGACCTCGATTCTATTCTTCCTGAGGCCTTTGCTGTAGTGAGGGAGACTGCGAGAAGAACCATTGGGATGAGACATTTCGATGTCCAGATAATAGGCGGTGTTGTGCTCCATGAAGGAAAAATCGCAGAGATGGCAACTGGTGAAGGAAAGACCCTTGTGGCAACACTACCTGTTTATTTAAATGCATTAACAGGAGAGGGCGTCCATGTAGTGACCGTAAACGACTATCTTGCCAAAAGAGATGCTGAATGGATGGGTCCTGTGTATAAATTTTTAGGGCTCTCTGTTGGTGTCATTCTCAATCATCTCGACGATGATGAGAGAAAGGCTGCCTATGCCTGCGATGTTACATACGGAACGAACAACGAGTTCGGTTTTGATTATCTAAGGGACAATATGAAGTACAGCCTCGATGACTGTGTCCAGAGGGGTTTCAATTATGCCATAGTGGATGAGGTGGACAGCATTCTTATAGATGAGGCAAGAACACCCCTTATCATTTCAGGACCCGCTGAGGAATCTACAGATAAATATTATAAAATCAACAGGCTTGTATACCAGTTAAAGAAAGACATAGATTTTAAAATTGAGGAAAAGACAAAGAGTGCATACCTTACAGAAGAGGGCGTTGCAAAGATTGAAAAGCTCTTAAAACTCGATAATCTGTATGATCCAAGACATGTGGATTTATTGCACCATATAAACCAGGCATTAAAGGCACATTACCTCTTTAAAAGAGATGTGGACTACATTGTAAAAGATTCAAAGGTCATCATTGTAGATGAGTTTACAGGCAGGCTCATGGATGGCAGGCGTTACAGTGATGGCTTACATCAGGCCCTTGAGGCAAAGGAGAATGTAAAGATAGAAAGGGAAAACCAGACCCTTGCCACAATCACATTCCAGAATTACTTCAGGATGTATAAAAAACTTGCTGGTATGACAGGTACAGCAGATACTGAGGCAGTAGAATTCAAAAAGATATATAATCTCGATGTTGTTGTTATACCGACAAATAGACCCCTTATCAGAACGAATTATCCTGATGTTGTATACAGGACAGAAAAGGAAAAATTCAAAGCAGTGGTGAGGGAAATAGAGGAACTTTATAAGATAGGTAGACCTGTTCTTGTGGGCACCCTTTCCATTGAAAAATCAGAGAGATTGTCAGAGATGCTTAAAAGAAAGGGTATACCCCACAATGTGTTGAATGCGAAAAACCATGAGAGAGAGGCTGAGATTGTGGCGCAGGCAGGCAGATCCAAGGCAGTAACTATCTCGACAAATATGGCAGGAAGGGGTACAGATATACTTTTAGGCGGAAATCCCCATTTTCTTGCCTTAACCATGTGTAAAGGGGAAAAGGATACTGAAAAATATGAAAAGGCCTTAGAGGAGGCAAAAAAGATCTGCGAGGCTGATAAAGAAAAGGTTATAGCATTAGGTGGGCTTCATATAATAGGCACAGAGAGGCATGAATCAAGAAGGATAGATAATCAGTTAAGGGGCAGGGCAGGTAGACAGGGGGACCCTGGTTCTTCGAGATTTTATGTATCCCTTGAAGACGAGATCATGAGGCTTTTTGGTTCAGAAAAGGTCTCACCCATTCTTGCAAAGTTAGGTATGGAAGAGGATATGCCCATAGAACATCCTTTGATTACAAGGGCAATAGAGAATGCCCAGACGAGGATTGAAGCCCATAATTTTGAGATAAGAAAGTATCTCCTCGAATATGACAATGTGATGAATAAGCAGAGAGAAACCGTATATGGTATGAGACGAGAGATAATGGCAAATGGTGACATAAGAGACCAGATTTATGAGATGATGGAGGAGATCTGTGAAGATATTGTTTATGATGCAGCACCTGAAAAGGTATATCCTGAAGAATGGGACTTTGAAGGGATAAAAAACAGGATCTATGAAACATTCTTCTTTCGAATAGATTTTGGTTCAATAGATTACAAAAACATTACAAGGCAAGGGTTACTGGAACAGGTTATCGAGAAGGTTAAAGAGGTTTATGATAACAAGATAAAACAGTTCGGTGAAGATCAAATGAGGGAGATAGAATCGTTTTTTGCATTAAACTCCCTCGATTATCACTGGAAAGAACATCTTCTTGCTTTAGACCATCTAAAAGAGGGTATAGGCTTAAGGGGTTACGGTCAGAAAGACCCTTTACGGGAATACCAGAGAGAAAGTTTTGATTTGTTTCTTGATATGTTAGACAAGGTAAAGCTTGATACAGTGAGAAAACTATTTGCCGTGCAGCCTGCAAAAGTGGAGCTTACCCATGAGATGCCCGTGATGTATACAAATTTAGGTGGCGACTCATCAGGGGTCAAAAAAGAAGAAAAAATAAGCAGAAACGCACCCTGTCCATGCGGAAGCGGTAAAAAATACAAAAGATGCTGTGGAAGGCAACAGAGTAGGGTATAAAGATCAAAAATAAAAAGAAACTATATACCAGGTTCATTATATTTCTAATGAAAAGGTTCATGACATGATAAAAGGCATAAAATTTTCATGTGTTGAATCAGGGATAAAGGCAAAAGGGCTTGATTTAGGCCTTGTATTATTCGAAGAGGAAATGAACTGTTTTTCTGCATATACACGTAACAGGGTTAAGGCAGCCCATATCCATTATAATATGAAACAATCCATGGATAGGGTCAAGGCACTCCTTGTAAACAGTGGATGTGCAAATGCCTGTACAGGTATGGATGGCATTAAAGACTTAAGAGATATCTCCCATGTCCTTTCAAACGAGTTGGGGATTGAAAAAAATCAGGTGCTTTTTTCTTCTACAGGTGTAATAGGAAAAAGGCTTCCCAAGGAAATTATTAAAAGGGCGATACCAAAACTCATAAATAATCTCCATGAAGAAAATATTGAAGGCTTTGCAAGGGCTATTATGACAACAGACACTTATCCAAAAATAGTGAAGTTTAATTTTAAAGGCAAAAAAGAATATACAATTATTGGTGTTGCCAAAGGCGCGGGGATGATAAACCCTCTATTTGCCACAATGCTTGTTTTTCTCTTTACAGATTATCCAGCAATCCCGAAGGACCTTTCAAGATATTTCAAAAGGTCCGTTAAAGAGACCTTTGAGAGGATTAGCGTGGATGGTGAGTGCAGCACCAACGACACTGTTCTTTTTTTTACAAAAAAAGGGCAGAAGGATGAAACAGGCCTTAATGCTTTTAAAGAGTCTGTTTTTAGGGCCATGAAGGAACTATCATTAATGGTTGTAAAAGATGGAGAGGGTGCTACAAAAATCATCCATATATTTGTGAAAGGGGCTAAAAATAAGGCCGTTGCAGAAAAAATCGCAAGAAGGATAGCCATATCACCCCTTTCAAAAACAGCATTTTTTGGTTGTGACCCCAATTGGGGTAGATTTATTGCTGCAGCAGGTGATGCAGGTGTGCCATTTAACCCCGATAGAACAGAGATTATTTTGGAGGGAAGGACCCTCGTCAAAAACGGAGTTGAGGTTCCTTTTGATGAGGCTGATTTAAAAAAACTCATGGATAATAAAGAAATAGAGCTGACCCTTCATCTCCATGAAGGAAATGCGTCATTTGATATGTATACCACAGACCTCACCTATGATTATATAAAGGTCAATGCATCTTACAGGAGTTAAATCACCTTAATCATATTATGCGTTTCTATATCAAGACAACGGGTTGCAGGGCAAATCAATGGGATACATATGTGATTACGAATTTATTGACCGATGAAGGTCATATTCAATGTCCGTTAGAGGACGCTGAGGTGTGTATAATAAATGCATGCACCCTAACCGATGGTGCAGAGCGTGATATAAGAAGGTTTATCAATCAGTGCAGGGAAAAAAATCCCTCCTCAAAGATCATCATTTCCGGGTGTCATGGTGAGGTATATCCTGAAAAAGGATACGGCGCAGATGTTATAATCGGTCACAAGGAAAAATTCAATGTATCTTATTATACAGGTTCAAAAGATAATACATTAAATCTCACGGATAACAGTTTCCTTGAAAAAGCTTATATAAAAGGTGTTCAGACAGGAAAAACAAGATTTTTTTTTAAGATTCAGGATGGCTGTGATAGGTTCTGCTCATATTGTATTGTCCCTTATGCAAGGGGGAAACCTAAAAGCAGGGATCTAAAAGAGATTTTACAGGCCATGGAGACACTCTCCTATATTGGCATAAAAGAGGTGGTCTTAACAGGTATAGAACTCTCTGCATATAGAGATGAAAAGACCAATACGGATTTAAAAGGGCTTTTGAACATTTTAGAACTATCAATTACCCCTCCAAGGATAAGACTCAGTTCCATTGACCCCCTTTATATAAGCGAAGGATTTATAAATACAATAAAAAATTCAAAAAAGGTGGCTAAAAGTATCCATATTTCTGCCCAGAGCTTTTCAAACAGGATTTTAAAACTTATGAAAAGAAATTACACAAAAGAATATCTCATGGACAGGATCCATAAGATGATTGAACAGATAGATGATATAGGCATAGGGCTGGATATCATTGTGGGTTTTCCCACAGAAGATGAAGATGCCTTTAAAGAGACCTTTGATGCCATTGATTCCCTTCAGATCCATTACCTTCATGTTTTCCCCTTTTCACCAAGAGAAAAGACAGAGGCTGCAAATTTGCCGCATCATGTGCCATTGAATATCAAAAGAAAAAGGGTTGAGGAGTTAAGAAGGTTAGATAGAAAAAAAAGACTCGCCTTTTATGAAAAATATATAGGAAAGCATGTAACGATCATCCCTGAAGGAAAGGTCTATAAGGGTAGTCTAACTAAAGGATACACGGAAAATTATATGCCTGTTTTTGTCCCATACAAAAAATCTATTGAAAATACCCTCATTGAGGTTAAAATAAAGGGCATAAAGGATGGTTTTTTAGAAGGTGAATATATAAAGTAGAGGGGATTTATGTTTGCAATGGCAAATCTTCTTTCAAGTCTTGCTTGGACATTGAACATTTTGCTGGACCTTTATTTCTGGGTGATCTTCATAAGGGCTATTATGTCGTGGTTTAATCCAAACCCGTATAATCCTTTTGTGAGAACCATTTACAGGCTTGTTGATCCCGTTACATATAAAATTTCAAGGATTATCCCCACGAGATTTGGTATGGTGGACCTCTCACCTTTTGTTTTAATGCTCATCATAGTGTTTTTACAGAGATTCCTCGTAAAAACACTCTACGACCTTGCAATTAGAATGGGTTGATGTATGGACATAGATCAATGGGGTCATGACCCGCAGGTGAGGTTTTTAAGGCGTGCATTTTCTCAGATAGAAAAGGCACAGAAAAATCTATTAGATAAAATAGGTATTTCTCCAATGGATGAGAGATTGAGAAGGATAAGGGATGGCGCATTAAATGTATTTGAAAAGGCCTGGGCCCTCTCTGTGAGGCGTGGTGTGTCTTTAAATGAAAAAGACTTTGAAAATCTGTATATCTATTCCCTTGCATATGTTCTCGAAAGATATAGAATACATGTGCCCCAGGAGATTTTACCTGTTGATGAAAAGGCAAAAAAAATTATCAATGAGGCTACAGGATGATAAGATTGAGGTTGTTCGGAAGATGTAGAATTTATCATGACCCTGTAAGTCCCGTGCTTAAGGCACCCGCTCAAATTGGCTGGAGTGCCTGGTTCAGGACAATAGACCTTGTTACGCCTCAGCCCTTAAAAGGTGAGGAATTGTTAAGACGGACAAAGGGCTGGTGGACTGTTGACCCTCACGATGTGGCTGAGGTTGTAAAGAAATACGGTAAAATAGTAGTGGGAGAGAATGGTGAGCTTATGGTGGAATTCAAAAACAGAGGCGATGCAGAGGCATTGGCCAATGCCCTTAGAGAAAGATTTGGAGATGAGGTGCAGCTTGCACCATAGTAAAACCAAAAAGTATCAATACCTTTCCGGGTCAAATCCAGTGAGCCTCACAATATTTTTGTAAAGAATTAGCTCTTTTTCTTCATATGAGACAGGAAGGGAAAGAACCTTGGAAAGCTCACTTTTCATATAGCCGAAGGGCACATCAGAGCCAAAGATCACCCTGTGTGGACCAACAGTTTCTACAAATTTAAGTATATCCTTCTGGGACGCAAGGGCTGTATCAAAATAGATGTTTTCTCTATCTTTGAAGGCCCTCAAAAAGGATAAAGGATTTCCCCCTAAAAGCCCGAGATGGGGTATTATGATCTTCATGTCATCTGCCATCTCAACAAATCGTTCGGTAAAATTTAGCTCTTCCTCAAAGATAATTGGTTTGTTAGTCTTTTTTATCTTATCGATCAATTTTGGGAGCGCCTTGTCTTCAAGGACTTTATAATTTGATGCCGAGTCCTGCCATCCCCTCATCCAGTGCCACTTGCCGCCAATATATCCATCGGGTATGGGGTCAAAATCCTCCCTGTCATAATCCTCCCTTATATAATGGTATGGTATGAAGGTCTTTACCTTTTTTGTTTCTTCGAGGAGCCTTATATTTATTTCATTGCTATCAATGGCAGTGGAAGGAAAGGGTATTATAAATACATGGGTTACGCCTGACTGCTTTTGCTGATTTTGTAGTTCTTTTGTGGTAACATCTATACCGAGGGTGATGGATGGACCCCAGTGGGAGTGACTGTCTATTATATATTTAAATTCCATGGTTGCATTTTCCTTATCATAGATGATATATGTTTGTAAATGAACTTTTGTGAAGAAGCAAGGAGGAGGCCATGACCCGTAAAGATGAGGGCAATTTTGCAGGTAAAAGAAAAGGTATTGCATTGAATGAAAAGGTCGCTTCCCTCGTAAAGGCAAGGGCACAGAACAACAGGATATCCTGCGTGGAGGCACACAAAATATCTTCAGAACTCAATATAAGCCCTGAAGAGGTAGGTGTTGCCATAGACCTCCTTGAAATCCGTATAGTTGAATGTCAGTTAGGGCTTTTCGGTTATGGCACAGGGAAGAATATACCGGTTTTAAAGGAAAAGGTCGAGCCTGAAATTGAAGCTAAAATCAGATCATCCCTTGTAAATGGAAAACTCCCTTGTATAGATGCATGGAATATCGCTATTGAGTTCAACATTTCAAAATTAAAAATTGCGGCCATATGTGAATCCATGAAGATTAAAATCAGTGCGTGCCAGTTAGGTGCATTCGGTTAAAGAAATACTGTTTCTGCCTCTTTATAATGTTTTAATGCTGATAAAAAAGTGGATGGGATAGGAACAACTTTTTTGAGGGTAAAATCATAGGTTAAAAACCCTGTTTCAGCAATGGCGATTTTTTTATTATCCTTTAATATCCTGTAATAAATTCTAAAACCATTTTTTTGAATATCTCCTATATGGCTCTGAACTGTTATCTCATCAAATAAAGACACCTCTTTTAAGAAATTTACTGCGAGGTCTTTCATGATGATCCCTGTTCTTCTGTCACCAAGGTCTAATTCACTCATACCTAATTGCCTAAAGATATGGGTTCTTGCCTCCCAGATGATGCCAATTATAGCATCATGTCCCACATGGCCTGCATAATTAATATGTCCAATTTGAATCTGGAGTTTATATTGAAATTCATAAATTTTTTGTTCATTAAGTATAATACCTGACATCCTTATCTCCAAAGCATTTTATTCAATAAAAAGATGGTGGTAAACTCCTAAGATGAGTATCACGAATTTTTCAAAAAAAACAAGTGATAATTTTAATATTCTATGTTTTTCAACTGTTCGGCAATTATTTTACAATGTCGGGATATACCTTCAAGGTTTATAAGCATATCCACAAAAATAGGACCTGCTTCGGCCCTGCATATCCTCTGATAGAACCTCTCAAGGTGTTTTTCTATGGCAGTGTGAATAGATTTTACAATATTATCTGCTGTTTGAATGATAGCATTGATCTTCTCTTTATCCTTTTTTTCAATTACAGATATGGTCATATCCATAAGATATAGCATCTCTTTACCGAGAAAATCTATTTCGTCCATGGCAGCTTGAGAAAATTTAGCCTTCCTCAAATGTTTTGATTCGGCAAGTTCCACTATATTTAAAGCATGGTCACCCATCCTTTCAATGTCGTAAACGATGGTTGAAAAGGCAAAAAGCCTTTTTGAAAGGGTAGGGGATAGCTGGCCACAGGATACATTCCAGAGATATTTTGTTATCTCTAACTGGAGATTATCCACTATCAACTCAATGTAGCCCACATCCTTTCTTGTAGATGGTTTGTATTTTTTTATAAGATCCAAGGATGAGATAAACATTTTTTTAGAAAGCATACCTTCTCTTACAAGTTCTTTCTGAACACATAAAAGGGCTTCTTCAGGGCTATCAAGGCACTTTGTATTGAGGTATTCGGGCCATAAGGGAATCACATCGTCCTTGCCGGGAATGATTTTTTCAATTAATGTCGCAAAGGGCCTTAAAAGAAATCCGAACATCAGGGTAATGAGAACATTGAATAGGAAATGGCTCAAGGCTACCTGCTGTGGCACATGAGAAGAAATGGATTTTATCAATTTAATAAAAAATGGAAAAAAGATGGTGCACACAATAACACCTGCTATCTTAAATATAAGGTGTGAAATTGCAGTTTTTTTACCATTCACATTTAAGACAGTACTACCAATGAGGGCTGTAACGGTAGTGCCAATATTTGCCCCTAATACTATGGGAAAGGCATTTTCAATGCTTATGATGCCCTGTTGGCCCATAATGACAAGGATCCCTACAGGGATGGCAGATGCCTGAACAATGCCTGTGAATAATGCACCTATTCCAATTCCTGCAAGGGGATGTTTTGCCTCTTTAAAAACATTCAAGAATGTTTCATTTTCTTTAAGGGGTGCAGTGGCCTCACCTGTGAGGTTAAGCCCGAAAAATATCATGCCAAAATACAAAATTGCCTCTCCTATTATCTTTTGCCTATCCTTACCTGCAAAGACTAATATGCCCCCTGTAAACATGATAAAAGGTGATATGGTTGTAAATTTCCATACCACAAGCTGCGCTGTTAAAGTTGTACCTATATCTGCCCCGAGTATGATACTTAAGGAATGATAAAAGCTTATTATACCTGCACTTACAATACCCATTGTTAAAAGTGTTGCGGCAGAGCTACTCTGTAAAAGCACTGTGGCTGATATACCCATCAATATCCCGTTTATGGGTGTTTTTACAGAAATCTTTATCAGTTCTCTTATGCGGCTGCTTATCATCTGCTGCATAAGCATGCTTATTTTAGTCATGCCGAAGAGAAAGAATGTTAGACCTGTTATAAAAAGGAGCACGCTTTGTATCATGCTCTATTTATGCTATCAATGGTTATGAAATTCTACTTCCGTTTGGGATGTCTCTATCAAGGGTTAACAGTACAATTGATGATTTGTCCTCATTGGATGCGGCAAGGAGCATCCCATGAGAAATAATCCCTTTTAATTTTCTCGGTTCAAGATTCGCAACAATGACAATCTTTTTGCCTATTAGTTCTTCTTTTGTGTAGTATTGTTTTATCCCTGCAACTATTTCCCTTACCTCACCCGCATCTATGGTGAGTTTATATAGTTTGTCCGCACCTTTTATATCTTCACATGCCTTGATTTCTGCCACCCTGAGATCAACCTTTAAGAATTCTTCAAGGGTTATATGTTCCATAATTGCTCCTTTTTTGGCCTTTTAATCTATTTTAAGTACCTGTTACCTTATTTTTTAAAGTGCCTATCCCTTCTATCTCTACTTCCACAGTATCACCGATGTATAGGGGGCCAACGCCTGGTGGCGTTCCTGTTATAATTACATCACCTGGCAAAAGGGTCATGATGTGCGAGATAAAGCTTACAAGCTCAAAGACATTGAATATCATATTTTTTGTGTTAGAATGCTGTTTTACCTGTCCGTTTACCCTTGTTATAATCTCAAGACCTGCCAATATGTCTATATGAGAAACAATCCGGGGCCCTAAAGGGCAGAATGTGTCAAAAGATTTGGACCTTGTCCACTGTCCGTCTATCCTCTGTAGATCTCTGGCGGTTACATCGTTAGCACAGGTGTATCCAGCAATATAACAGTAAGCCTCTTCTTTTGATACATTTTTTGCCCTTTCTTTAATCACAATCCCTAATTCCCCTTCATAGTGGAGTTCTTTTGTTTGCGGTGGGTATATAATGGATTCTCCATTTTGTATCACTGTTGTAGGCGGTTTCATAAAGATCAAAGGATATTCCGGTACACTCACATTCATCTCTTTTGCATGGTCATGATAATTTAGGCCAATGGCTATGATCTTTGTAGGATTAAACATGCTTTACCTCTTTATGAAGTTTTTCTTCTATGGATTTTACCTTTTTTTCAATCCTTCCTTTTTCACCCTTTCTAATATCGAACTTGATGGCAGAATAAATCCTTCTACAATCAGGTTCCAGTTGTTTATATGCGATGTTTATTAAATTTAGCGCCTCTTCAATGGTATCGAATTCCACAATTGTGCCCATGGGTGTGAGTTTGTATGGGAGATTTAATTCATCTATTTTTTTTATTATTCTGCTTACAAATTCGCTCACACTCTCACCTTTGTCTGTGGGAAACATGGCAAATTCCATTAAAACTGACATATTTTACCCCCTGTATTTTTAAAAATTTTATCTTCTTTTCTGTTTTGCCTGTCCTGCTTGTTTTAGGGGTTGACTCGGGGCTGTTTTTGCCTTGGCAGCCTTTAATTTCTCAATTTCATTTTTTATTTCAGATATTTCAGTCTTTAACGCCTCATTTTCCTTTTTAAGACCCTCTATCTTTGATTCAAGCTCTGAAGTGCTTGCCTTTATCGCCTTTAAGGCATCCATCTTTTTTGTTAAATCTGCAGTATGTTCTTTTATGGTGGAGACCATTGAGAAAAGAGAAAAAATACTCACTATACAGGCAATCAATAAAATTATGAGTATAATAATGCCAATACTGTTTTTAATTTTAGAAAAGAAACCCTTTTTATCGTATATTTTTTCATCTTCGATGATAAATGGTTTCTCTTCCATCCTGTTTTCTATAATGTTGTCAAACTCCTTTTTTTCATCACCATTCATAATAAACCTCTCCTTTTTAAAATTTTTTAAAGATAATACAATTATGATTAAATGAAATTTTCATAATCAAAATCAAGTAAAAAGTAATAACAATTATGGCATTTTTTGATGAACAAGAATTTTATAGAATCATTTAAAAATTTGATTTATCTTTGTTATAAAGTGATTTTTTATGGAAAGACAGTTTATTGTAGTTGAGGCTAAAGGTATTAAAGATTTTAGGGCCAATATTAGATGTTATGAAAAAAAAGAAGGTGAATGCAGAAATGTATATACATTTGATTGTGTGGTGGGAAAAGAAGGGATAGTATCTTATGAAAAAAAAAGAGAAGGAGATGGCGCAACCCCCTCTGGCATATATACTTTAGGCTTTGTATTTGGATATGGAGAGAAGCCTTTCACAAAAATGATGTATGAAAGGCTTACTGAGGAGGACAAATGGATAGATGATCCTGAACACCCCATGTATAATATGTTTTTGAGGGGCAATACAGATGCAAAATCTTATGAAATCATGAAGAGAACAGACGACTTATATAAATTAGGAATTGTAGTAAATTTCAATCGCGAACCCGTTATAAAAAATAAAGGAAGTGCCATATTCATCCATATCTGGAAAGACAGAGATACACCTACACATGGCTGTATTGCCCTGGATGAGGAAAGTTTAAAAGACATAATAGAATGGCTGGACCCTCATAAAAAACCTGTAATAGTAATCAAACAACCATAATTTACTTCAAAAACTCAGATAGATAATTGAAAAATTATTTTATAAAATTTTTCGTTAAAAATTATTTTAGATACAAATTTTTCTTGACAAAGAATAATTTCTATTTTAAAATTCAAACAAGTTAAAAATATTTTAAAGGGATTAAAATGGGGTTGAATGAGTTGATTGATATAAAGCAAACGCCACAGAGACTTGCTATAATTGAGTATCTAAACGAGAACAGAACACATCCTACAGCTAATGATGTATATAAGGCTGTTTCTGAAAAGTTTCCTACCATGTCTTTTGCCACTGTGTATAATACCTGTCTCTTATACACATCT
>JAOAFK010000220.1 GCA_026416315.1 Syntrophorhabdaceae bacterium
ATTTACTGGAACCCATTATTAGAAACAATGGACCGTGAGAAACTCCGAACCTTACAGCTAAAAAAGTTCAGGCGTATCTTCGAATGGGCATATAACAACTCTCCCTTCTATAGAAAGCTATACAAGGATGCAGGCATCGAACCAGGTGATATAAAGACATATGATGATATTAAAAAAGTCCCCAAGATAGATAAAGGTATGTTAAGGGATACCCAGAGCAGAGAACCCTTTCCCTATGGAGATATGCTTGCCGTGCCCTTAACCGAGGTTACAGAGTTCAGACAGACCAGCGGCACCACAGGCACCCCTGTGTATCAGGCAGATACATGGCAGGACTGGGAGTGGTGGAGTGAATGCTGGGCCTATATCCTATATGCCCAGGGTTATAGAGACACAGACAGACTATTTCTACCCTTCGGTTACAACATCTTTGTTGCCTTCTGGGCCTGCCACTATGCAGCAGAAAAATTGGGCTGTGAGGTTGTCCCTGGTGGTGTCCTTGACACAGAGGCAAGGATACTGAAGATGCAGGAACTAAAATGCACTGCCTTTGCCGCAACCCCCACATATGTCCTCGGTATGGCAGATACAGCAAGAAAGATGGGTATAGACCCCAAGACCATAGGTATAAAGAGGATTACCTGTGCAGGGGAGCCCGGTGCAAGCATACCTACCACAAGAAAGAGGATAGAGGATGCATGGGGTGCAAAGGTATACGACCACATAGGTGCCACAGAGATCGGTGCATGGAGCTATATGTGTACAGCTCAAAAGGGACTCCATGTAAACGAGGCCTTCTTCCTCGTGGAAATAGAGGATACAGAAACAGGAGAAATTATAGAAGAGCCTATGAGAAACGGCAAGATGATCATCACTGCCTTTGATAGATATGCAAAACCGTGCATAAGATTCGATTCAAAGGATGTAATCCGCTGGGCAGACTACACTTGTGAATGCGGACGCACCTTCAGGTGCATAGACGGCGGTGTGATAGGCAGGGCAGATGATATCACAAAGGTAAAGGGTGTGCTCCTTGCACCTACTGCCATAGAAGAGGTGGTAAGAAGCTTTGATGAGTTAAGTGATGAATACGAGGTAATAGTTACAAAAAAAGGTGACATAGATGACATTGCCTTAAAGATAGAGATAAAGCCTGAATACGCATCTCAACAGGAAGATATACTTAAAAGGTTAAAAGACCAGTTAAGGGTTAAGACAAACCTCGGCTACAAGATAGAGGTGCATCCATATGGGAGTCTACCAAGATATGCCCTAAAGGCCAAGAGATTTAAAGACCTAAGACACCACTAAAAGGAGGTTACCATGACAATCGATATGGATAAGATAAATAAAGTGGATAATAGAATCCAGGAGATAAAAAAGGCTGCCGATGAAATAGAAAGAGAGTGCACTGACATTGAGGCAGTGAAAAAGAACCTTGTGAGGCTCCGTGCAAGTATCAAGATGCTGGAATTGAATATAAGTGATGTGAAGATGGTGATGTAATATTTATTTAGAATCTCATGCGGGGCATTATAATATTATATGCCCCGCTTGCATATTAATTTGAACTCAAAGCAGCCTTTGCATCCACCACGATACATCCTTTTCCTTTTTCGAATATAATAAGGGGATTTATATCAATGGTGGTGACCTCAGGATGTTCGGTAATTAACCTTGAAACATTCACAAGTACATCAATTAACGCCTTTTTATCCGCTTCAGTTTGATTTCTGAATCCTTTTAAAAGTTCAGCACCTTTTACCTCTTCAATCATCTCATCTGCAGTTTTATCATCAATGGGTGCAACTCTTATACTTGTTGTCTTAAAGATCTCTGTGAAGATGCCGCCGAGTCCTAATAGGATAACAGGGCCAAAATTGGGATCATGTTTACCTCCAATTATCACCTCAATACCCTGCCTGTACATTTTCTGGACAATTACACTTTTTATTCCAATCTTTCTGTATGCGTTTTTCAGTTCATTATCGTTTAAAATGTTCAATATTACCCCACCCTTTTCAGTTTTATGAAGAACCTCTGCTGAAGCAGTCTTTAAAACCACAGGATAGCCCATATTTTTTGCCGCTTCCATTGCCTTTCTCAATGAGTTCACCTCTAAATATTCTGCAACTGGTATTTTATATAAGCTTAACATTTTGAATACTTCATGAGGTGGCATAAATTTATGCCCGGTTGTTTTAAAGACTTTAGTTTCTTTAAGTAGAAATGTTTTGATGGTTTTCTGTGATGCCTTCTCGTGGTAGATAAAATGTTCATATGATTTTGATAGCATCTTCAATGCCTGGCCCACATCTGTAAATAAAGGAAAATTGTCTATACTTTTCATAACAAACCAGTTTTCTTTATCTGAAATCAAACAGAATATAATAGGTTTTCCATATTCTTTTGATGCCTCATTTGCTTTTTTTATAAAATTTTTTGTTGCCTCGATTTCTGTTTCAAGATCCCATGGATGCACAATTACGAGCCCATCAATGTCCTTTTCTTTCAATAAATCTCTGACCATCTCACCATAAAACTCAATATCGAACACATCACCAAGATCCAGAGGATTTGTAAAGTTTATAACGCCTGCCCTTGATTTCTCTCTGACTTTTTTTAAAAATCTGTCCGATAGTTTTGCAAGTTTAAATCCATATCGATAAGTCGCGTCAGCAGCTAAAACCGCATGCCCCCCTGAGCGTGACATAACAGCAAGCCTCTGCCCACGGATTATAGGTAATAAAAAGATTTTAAAACACTCTATGAGTTCCTGGATACTATACACACGGTGAATACTTGTTTGCTTTAGTGCCGCCTTTAGGACCTCATCATCACCTGCAAGGGCAGTAGTATGGAATTTTGCAATGGTCTGACCTGAAGGTGTTATGTTTGATTTTAGAAGTATTATGGGCTTATCGGTTCTTGCTGCGAGATCCATGAAACGTCTTCCATCTTGGATGCCTTCGAGATACATCCCTATGATTTTTGTATCAGTATCGGTGATAAAAAATTCAAGAAAATCATTTTCATGGAGTATCAATTTGTTTCCGATACTCACCAGTTTACCGATTCCCACATTTTCACAGGAAGATAGAAGAATGATATCATGGATGAGCCCGCCACTTTGGGAAATAAGTGAAATAGGGCCATTTTTTACATAGTTAGGATGTAGTGGATAAAACGGGAGCACCACACCTTCTGCTACATTTATTACACCCACACAGTTGGGTCCTATAATTTTCATATCCCATTTATGGGCAATTTCAATGATTTCTTTTTCCAATTCTCTTTTATTTTCATCTAATTCAGTAAACCCCCCTGATTCTATTATGACTCTTTTCACCCCCTTTTTTCCGCAGTCTTCAAGTGCAGAAGGTATACCACTGGCAGGTATCAAAAATATAGCGAGTTCTGGAGTAACATTCACATCATTTATGCTTTTATATACCCTTCTACCCATGATCTCTACATCTTTATCACCGATGAGAAAGACATCTCCTTTAAAATTAAACCTATCTAAATTTTCTACAATAACCCTTCCTAAATTTTTTGGATTTGATGAAACACCAAAAATCACTATGCTTTCAGGATAAAAAAAACTTTTCATAAGTCCTCCAGATTTTTTACTAATTAAATTTATATACAATGTTTTTGTTAAAAACAAGGAATCGATTTTTTATGATTTTTCTTGACATTTTTTTCAAATTTTATTTACTTAACAGTAAATAAAATTGGATTATCTTTTATTTTTTGAACATTTAAGGGGGACGGCATGATTGATTTTCAAAAGGAAGGTCATATTGCTATTTTCACGATCAATCGTCCTGAGAAAAAAAACGCTTTAAATGTGCATTGTATGAAACTTCTAACAGAGGCGCTTATTAATTTTAGAGATGATGATGAACTATGGGTAGGAATCATTACAGGGAAAGGCGATGTCTTTTCTGCAGGTATGGATATTGACGATTTTTTACCTATGATTCGAAATACCCCTCATAAAAAATGGATAAGGCCAACGGCGATTATGAGGGGCATGGAGCTTTTTAAACCGATTATTGCAGCATGTAATGGTCTCACCTATGGTGGTGGTTTTGAAATTGCACTGGCATGTGACATAATAGTTGCGTCATCTAATGCAATATTTGCATTGCCAGAGGTAAGGGTAGGTATCTGTCCTGGTGGCGGTGGTACAGTTAGGCTGCCCAGGATGATCCCTTATAAATGGGCAGCCCAGATTCTTTTTACAGGAAAACCAATTACTGCCGAAGAAGCATACAGAATAGGCCTTATAAATAAAATTGTCCCTCCTGATAAGCTTATGGATGAGGCAAAAAAAATGGCACATGAGATCTGTGAGGCGTCACCCATAGCTGTTCGATGTGCAAAAGAGCTAATGATTAGAGGGATGGGCATGAGTTTTGAAGAGGCTTTAAGGATGGAAGATGACATACAGACATATATTCTCAATACAGAGGATTGCAAGGAAGGATTTCAAGCTTTTTTTGAAAAAAGAAGGCCTCGGTGGAAGGGAAAATAAAACTTAATTAGGAATAATAAAGGCTTTAACTTGGAACATAAAACGAAGAGGATAAAGATAAAGACAAATTTTGTTGGTTCAGATTTTGATATAGAAGTGCCTGACCATTATAATGTAAAAGATGTGGTAACGTTCATCATCACAAAAACAGGAAAGGACTTAGTTAAAAATAGCGACCTCCATGAAGAATTAGAAATCTTTTTAAATGAAAAAGATATATGGTTTTACCCTGAAAAGCTTGAGACCTATTTAAAAGAAGGGGATATACTGGAGATATTTTTGACCCCATTAGGCGGGGGATGAATTCATATATGAAAAGGAGGGATCATGGTCATATTTTATAGAAGACTACCAAAATTCGAATATATAAAGCCTGATACAGAGGAGATATTGTTTGAAATACTTTCAGACAGTAAAAAAAGTATGGTATATGCAGGAGGTACTGATCTAATCCCGAAAATTAAAAAGAGGCAGGTTGAATCTCCTGACATACTCGTTGATTTAAAAGGATTAAAAGAACTCAATTATATTAATATGTCAGATGATGGTGTTTTGAGAATCGGTGCCCTATCTACAATATATACTGTGGCCACTTCTAACATAGTGATGGAGAGATTCAATATTTTATCCCAGGCTGCAAAATCTATAGCGGCATTTCAGATTCAAAATAGGGGGACCATTGTGGGGAATATATGCAATGCAGTGCCATCCGCTGATTCTGCACCTGCCCTTCTCGTTTTAAATGCAAGGATAAACATAAAGAGTAAGAACAGTGAAAGAAAGGTAAACATAAATGAATTTTTTACAGGCCCAAAC
>JAOAFK010000106.1 GCA_026416315.1 Syntrophorhabdaceae bacterium
TTTTTTAAAAGGTGTTTATTAACCAACAGATAACATATAAAATTGTAAATTTTTAGATATATTGACATTAGTTAGTTTACTTTTATTTGTGAAATTTTATTAAACTCAAAAAAGGAGGTTATTATGAAGAAAAGAAAGAGGTGGTGGATAGGTATTTTCTTTTTATTTGTCCTTATTTCGTTTTCTTTTTTATCTCCTGTTGATGCAGCGGAGAAAACAGCTAAAAAACCAATTAAGATCGGTGTTATGTTTGTCATGTCAGGGCCTATGGGAGGCTATGGGAAACATGGAATGCAGGCAGTCCAGATGGCAATAGATGAGATAAATGCCAAAGGAGGTATATTAGGTCGTAAACTTGAGGCCATTTTTGAAGACACAAAACTCCAGGCACCTGTAGCAACGGAGATAGCAAAAAGATTTATCCTAAAGGATAAAGTGGATTTTATAATAGGTCCTACATCGAGTGGTGTCGCTGTAGCCTTATCGAAGGTGGCAACAGAACATAAAAAGATACTCATTTTTACTCAGGCGGCTGCTGACTCTTTAACGGGTGAACTATTCAGTCGATACCAGTTTGCTACATTAAGCAGTGCCATGATGCACTCAAGGGCAGGTGCATATTATATGGCATCCAAACCATATAAACGATGGATGTGTATAGGTCCAAACTACAACTATGGCTGGGATTCATGGGCACAGTTCAAGGCAAAACTAAAAGAACTAAGACCTGATGTGGAATTCATAGGTGAATTATGGCCTAAACTTATGGAAAAAGATTATACCCCATTTATTCAGAAAATATTAGAGGCAAAACCTGATGCAGTATGGTCACCTCTGTGGGGAATGGATGCAGTGAATTTTATAAGACAAGGACTACCTCTCGGTCTTTTTAAAGAAATAAAATTTGCATTCCCTGATGGAGCTGCCCTCGAGACATTAATGCCCCTTGGCAAGGATATGCCTGATGGGATATACGTAGCAGCCCGTTACTTCTTCCTTACCCCTGATACAGAGATGAATAAACAATTTGTTAAGAACTATATGGAACGATTCAAAGATTATCCTGATTATATGGCAGCTGAGACATATGCGGGTGTATATTTTATTAAAGCAATGATAGAGCGGGCAAAAACTTTAAACACAGAAAAGCTCATCGATGCCGTTGAGAGAGAACCCCTTGCTTGGGAAACACCTGAAGGTTGGAAGATCATGAGAAAAGAAGACCATGCAGTTGTAGAAGATGTAGTTTGGGGAGAAACAGTGTATAGCGAAAAATACGGTTTTGCCATACTAAAAAATATGGAATCAATACAGGCAGAACAGATTTGCAGGACACCCGAAGAACTGAAGGCTGTTCGTGCCAATTATGAGAAGAGATTAAAGGAAAAGAAACAATAAATTAGTGATTTTAACATTTAAAGGCCTGGTATAAAAGCCAGGCCTTTAAAATACTAGCCTGATTCAACTTAAATAAAGCTCAATTCCATTACTGGCAGGGCAACACAATACGAAAGATAATCCTTATCATCTCATCTACAATCTGCTATTGATTGAATACGGTATTGTCAAATGACATTTATATGGAATTTAAAACTTGAATAAGATGTCTTTATTTTTTACAATGAGAAATCATGGCTCATATAGTGATTGATGGTTACAACTATATTAACAGAATCAGACCTGCCGGTATGCACGATGGAACTAACCTTGAGGTATTGAGAAAACATCTGCTTGAAAAACTCGTTTATTATAAAAAACAAAAACCAAACAGGATAACCGTTGTCTTTGATGCCTATAAAAGTTTTTCTCCCACAAGGCAAAGAGAAAACTATAAAGGCATAGATGTAATCTATACAAAAGAAAATGAAACAGCAGACGAGTTTATAATACAGTGGATACGAAAAAGACCATCAGGTTTAGTGGTTGTTAGCTCTGATAGGGCAATCCTTGATGAGGCAAAACAGTGCGGTATTGCCTTTATCACACCAACTAAAATGGAGGAGTTCATGCTGGGATATGAGACCGAAGATTACGATAGTGAGAACTTAAAAACGACAAAAAAGGGTAACCCGAAAAAACTGCCAAAGAAGATTAGAAAAGCCACAAAAATATTATCAAAAATAAAGATATAAAAAACTCTGAGTTTTAAAATTTAATTTATGAGAGTCTTTCCGCTACATTATACGCCTCTATAAACCCTTTAGGGTCTGCCATGCCCTTTCCTGCTATATCAAAACCAGTTCCATGCCCTGGAGAAGTCCTCACAAAAGGCAATCCCAGCGTTATATTTACCGTTCTATTAAAATCTACTGTTTTAACAGGTATTAAACCCTGGTCATGGTACATGGCAACAAAGGCATCGCAGTCCACCCTATGAAATAAGGTATCTGCAGGAAATGGGCCTTCTACGCTAATACCTCCTTCCCTTGCTTCATCAATTGCCTTTTTTATTTCCTCTTCCTCATTTCCCATAATGCCCTGCTCTCCTGCATGAGGATTCAAACCGCATACCTTGATTTTCGGATTTTTTATACGAAAAAGATTCCTCAATGATTGATCTGTAATTTCTATACAGGAAAAAACATTCTCTTTTGTAATCAATAAAGGCACGTCTTTCAGGGGTATGTGTATAGTAACAAGAGATACCTTCATATATCTGTTTGCCATCATCATAACATACTTTTTAGTGCTCGAAAAATCAGCCAGTATCTCTGTGTGTCCTGGAAAACCTATCCTTGCCTTTTTTATAGATGCCTTATTTATAGGACAGGTAACAATGGCATGTGCTTCGCCATTTTTAATGATATGCAAGGCTTCCATGATATATTCATAAGATGCCTTTCCATAGTGGGATTTAGACACACCATATTCGATATCCTTTATTAAGCCCATATTTATAAATTCTACATCACCCTTTTTACCCTCTTTAAATCCTTTAAAGGAAATCTTTTCTTTCAAATCCAGCCTTGATGCCATATCCTTTATTACAGATAGGTCTCCCACGATAACAGGTATGCTTTTTCTACCTATGTACCCCAGGGATTTACATATGATTTCCCCGCCAATACCCGCTGGGTCTCCCATTGTAATGACAATCCTTTTCAGATCTTAACCTCGATATAGGATGATTTTCTCAATTTTTCAATAAACTCTCTATATCTCTTTTCCGATTCAATTTGTACAATCCTTTCGTGGATCTTTGACTTTACCTGTTCATAAGGGATCATCTCACCTTTTTTCTCTTCCACGAGTTTCAATATGTGAAAACCGTATTCTGTTTTTATCACATGGGTATATGTGCCTGGCATTATAACCTTCAAGGCTTCTCTTAATTCTGGAATGAGGTCTTCTTTTTTTATATACCCTAAATCGCCGCCTTGATTTGATGTGGGGTCATCTGAGAATTCCCTTGCGAGGTCTTCAAATGACTTACCCTCCTGTAGAAGATTGTAAACATTTAATGCAATCTTGTTTGCATCCTTTTTTTCATTTGATATAAATATGTGTTTGAGCCTATATTCGTCTTCCCTGAATTCATCTGAATGTGTATCATAATATTTTTTCAACATCTCTTCTGTAACAAGAATTTCAGAAGAGATGACCCTTCCAATAACGCGGTTTCTCAGTTGGTTTGATTTTATTCCATTAAAAAAATCTTCATAACTTATGTTTTCCCTTTTAAGCTGTTCTCTAAGCTGGCTATCTGTAATAAGATGCTGTTTTTTTATACCTTCTATTATCATCTCCACATCTTTATCTGTTACTTCTATCTTCAATTTTTTTGCCTGTTGTCTGATGAGTAAATCATCTATAAAGACATCTAACTTTTCTTTAAGTTTGATGTTTCTGAAATATTCATTTATGGATACATATTTTCCATGTTTTTCCACATGAACATATTTTTCAAGGTCTTTCAATGTAATAATATCATCATTAACGATTGCTACTATCCTGTCAACAATCTCGGAAAAAGAAACGGCTGGAAAAAAGAATAGACAGAAAACAGAAAAAATTACAAAATATCTTTTCATTTTTTGGGTTCAGACTGCGGTGTTTTTTCTCTAACTTCTACCTTTTCATTTTTTTCTGTTGTTTTCTGGGCCTCGTCCTTTAATAGATCTTCATTTATAGTAATTTTTGCAGTGCTTTTTAGATTTGTAATATATTTCTCAAGGGCCTGAGTCTGTTTTTCCTGGGCTATCTTCTGTTTTATAAAATCTTTTACCTCTTCAAAAGGCACATAGGATGGAGGTCTTATACCTTCTAATTTTATTATATGATAACCAAATTTTGTTTTGACTATATCACTTACCTGCCCCACCTTTGTTAGTTTAAAAGCTGCTGCTTCATACTCAGGCAACAGTGTTCCCTTTGGATGAAATCCTATCTCTCCACCGTTCGCCTTTGCGCTGGGGTCAATAGAGTATCTTTTTGCAAGCTCTGCAAAATCTTCACCTTTTGCTATCTTTTCCTTGATCTGTCTTGCCTCTTCTGCTGTATTTAAAAGTATATGTCTCGTATTTATTTCCCTCTCTCTCTTAAAGGACTCCTTATTTTTCTCATAATATTCCTTTAGATCTGCCTCAGTTATCTGGGCATCTACATTGATCTTTTTCTTCAAAAGTGACTCGATGAGGAGTTGTTCTTTTATCTCTTTTAGTCTCTCCTGGAAATCAGCTTCTTTTTCGATGTTTTCTTTTTTGGCCTCCTTAAGGAGCAACTTTTTCATTATAATCTTTTCAAGATAATTTTTCTTACCCGTCTGGGTAGCCACCATCATCTTCATATTGATGGGTATCTTATCCAGTTCTTTATTAAATTCATTGATGGTGATCTTTTCATCATCTATTGTGGCAAGTACCTTGCTATTGTCTGTTTTTGCACAACCAAACATAATAAAAGATATGAACATAAAAATAATAAACTTTTTCATCAATGGCTCCTTTTTTGTTTTAATATCCTGTTTTATATCATACAGAAATAATTTGCAGCAATAAATTTCTTATATCATTCATGAGTTCTTTGCCTTTAACATGGCTTTTCATTACCAGTCGATTGTCCGACATGATCTTTATATTATTTTTACTGCCTTTAATGAGCCTAAATAGTTTTTCTGTATCCACCGGAGTCTTATCACTCCCATAGATTATAACCATCCCATTTGAATGTTCAACCTTTCTAATCTTCAAATTAGACAAAAATATTTTAAATTTTATAACCTCAAATAGATTTCTAACTGCATCGGGTACCTCGCCGTATCTGTCCCTAATCTCCTCTGACAGATCAAGAAGCTCTTCTTCATGGGATACCTTGGATAGTCTCTTATAAATAAGGAGTTTTTGTGATGGGTCTTCAATATAGCTATCAGGGATATATGCCTCAACAGGTATATTTATCTGAGTTATTACCTCTTCCTCTTTAATCTCTTCTCTGCCTTTAAGTTCACGCACTGCCTCTTCAAGCATCCTGCAGTATAGCTCAAAACCTATAAGGTTTATATTGCCTGACTGCTCATGTCCTAAAAGATTTCCTGCACCCCTTATCTCGAGGTCATAATTTGCAATCTGAAATCCCGAACCGAGGGCAGTTAATTCTTCCATGATCTTCAATCGCAATGCAGCATCCTTTGTTAGGTTCATGTCCTTCGGAACGAGAAGATATGCATAGGCCTGTCTGACACCTCTACCTACACGACCCCTCAACTGATACAAATCCGCAAGGCCTAACCTATGGGCATTATTTATAAAAATCGTATTTGCATTTGTGATATCCAGTCCTGATTCTATAATATTTGTGGACAAAAGGAGGTCATATTTCCTATCAATAAAGTCGAGCATGATCTTTTCAAGCTGCCTTCCAGGCATCTTCCCGTGTGCCACGGCAATCTTCATGTCAGGAATCAGCTTATGAAGATAATCATATACTACCCCTATATTGTGGATAAAATTATGCATAAAAAATACCTGTCCGCCCCTTTGGAGTTCCTGCATAATACCCTTCTTAATATGCTCGTCTTTAAATCTCACTACATATGTTTTTATTGCAAGTCTATCAAGGGGCGGAGTATCTATAATACTTAAATCCCGTAATCCCATTGTTGCCATATAGAGGGTTCTCGGAATGGGTGTTGCACTGAGGGTCAACACATCTATATTCTTTTTTAAGATTTTTAATTTTTCCTTGTGCTTCACACCAAACCTGTGCTCTTCGTCTATAATAAGCAATCCGAGATCTTTAAAAACCACATCATCCTGTAAAATCCTGTGAGTACCAATGATGATGTCTATTTTTCCCTTTTTAAGGGCATTAAGAATCTCTTTCTGTTGTATATCTGTTCTGAATCTACTTAACACCTCTATATTTATAGGATAATCCTTGAATCTATCTGTAAATGTTCTATAATGCTGTTGAGCGAGAATGGTTGTGGGAACAAGTACAGCCACCTGTTTGTTATCCATAACAACCTTAAAAGAGGCCCTCAGGGCCACCTCTGTCTTTCCGAATCCCACATCACCACAAACTATCCTGTCCATAGGTTTTGAACTTTTCAGATCTTCTAAAACTTCCTCTATTGCCCTTGCCTGACCCTCTGTCTCTTCATATTCAAATCTCGATTCCATCTCCCTGTATAATTCATCCTCAGGTGAATATGAATAACCCTCTGCAAGCTCTCTTGCAGCATAAACCTCTATCAATTCCTTTGCTATATTCTCCACATACCTTTTTACCCGCGATTTTGTGTTTTTCCAGTAGTTTGTCCCGAGTTTGTCTATTTTTGGTTTATGCTTTTCTCCCCCAATATATTTCTGAACAAGATAGAGGTTATCAATGGGCACATACAGTTTATCTCCATCCTGATATTCTATAAGAATAAAATCCTTTGTAATATTGTCAATGGTCAATTTTTCTATGCCCTTATATATACCTATACCGTGATCAACATGGACAACCCATTCACCGATTTTTAAGTCTTTAAAGGAATTTAAAAATTCGTCAATTGTTACTGATTGTCTTTTTACGACCCTTTTCTTTGGTCCCACAATATCTTCTTCTGTGAGGACTACTATGTCATCTGTCTTAAATCCCCTTCTCAATGGACCTATAACAATACCCTTTTCTTTTCTTTCAGTTTTGAAAGGTTCTTTAATAATAGGTAGGAATACATCGTAGTGTTCAAAGATTGCCTTCAATCTCTCTGCCTGTTTTTGATTATTTGCAAAAAGATAAATGTATCGGTAATTCTGCCAGTCTTTTTTTATACGCTCTGAGATGATATGGAATATCTCGGTTTTTCTCCTCTCAAAAATATGCTTTAAATCATCATTTGACATAGCAGAAACTACAATGCCTTCGTCATCGCCTTTTATCCCTGAAATATCAATATTAAGACCTTCTCTTAATATGCTCACAAATTTTTCTAAAAATGCTTCCTGAGCTTCAATAGATTTAATCGTCTGAACAATAGAATTTATCCCATTATGAACAAAGACCATCCCTTCATCTAAATAATCAAGTATTGTGCCTTCTTTTCTGTCCACCTTAACTGTTGGTATATCAATATTTTCTATTTCTCTTTTTGACCTCTGTGTTAGAGGGTCAAAAAAACGAATTGAATAGACTTCGTCACCAAGAAACTCTATTCTTACAGGTGACGATGAAGACGGTGGAAAAATATCTATAATGCTACCCCTTTTGGCATATTCACCACCCTCTCTCACAAGGGGCACAGGTTCATATCCATTTTTATCAAGAAAACCTATTAACTCTTCCTGATAGATAGTATCACCGATGGAGATGGTCATTGAACTGCCTTTTATAAAAGATTTGTCTGCAAGGATATGGGTTATGCCATTGTATGGGAAAAGACCTATGAAATCATCATCATCAACGAGATGCTTTAGAAATCCTATCCTTTTTAATTCATCATCCTTTTCAAATACTTTGTCTGTAAATAGAGGAAATAGATGACACTGTCTTTTTGAAAAAAATTCCATCTCTTCCTTTAAAAGAAGTGCCTCATCTTCTTGGTCATAAAAAAAGATTATTTTTCTCTTAATCCTTGAAATAAAAAAAGAAATATATGAATTAATCTTGCCGATGATATAAATAAAACCTTTATTAGGAAAATCAGGGGTATTTTCCATGTAATTAAAATGCTCTATGGTGGTGGGAGAATACCAGTAATCCTTTTGTACTCTTTTAAAACGTTTTTTGAAAAATTTCCGTTATATATGTTTTTCTCATTCAATATACTCTTTAATTTTGTAGGACCTATATTGTAAGCATTTAAGGCTAGATGCACATTATCAAAATCATCTAAAAGCCTGGAGAAGAAAAATACACCAATCTTTACATTTTTTTCCGGTTCATCGAGGGTACCTGTGCCTTTCCAGTGAACCCCTGCATCCTTTGCTATGTATTTAGCAAGGGATGGTTTTATCTGAAAAAGTCCCCTGGCGCCTTTAGGGGAGACCACATCGTATTTAAAATTGCTTTCAATCTTTATAATGGCAAGGGCAAGTCTATAATCTATTTCGTGCTGCTTAGATACCTTATATATTGATCTTGCTGTTTCTAAAAGCCTTTCTTTTTCAGATGTAAAGCCTTCACTTTTCATAAAAGATGCAATTCTTTCTACAATCTTTTCTTCCTTCTTATTATCCTTTATAAAGACATGATGCTCTGATTTAAAACCAGCGTATGAAAAAACAAACAAAAATAAACCAATACTCACTGATGTGACGATCAATTTCTGTTTATCTGTCATAGGGATTTACTTTATAACAAAACTGTATGAAATGTCAAATCATGAAAGGAACATAAAAAATTGAATTAAAATATCTCTTCTTCTCTTACGATCTCTTTTTTAATCTTTGTCAGCACCTCCTGAAGAACAGGCAGTACGTCTGTTCTAAATCTCCCTGCCACAAGGAGTAGCATTATATCATCCCCTATCTTCAATTCACCTTCATTTATCCACACCTTTATATCTGCAATGCCATCTCTTTTTTTCATAGCATCTATATATTGGGAAAGCAATTCTTTATCATAAGACAGCTTCATTGACCTAATGGTCTTTCCATCTTTTGATGTTCCCCTAACAATTCCATTGTGGATGAGAACCATACCCAATTCATCTGGGTTTGTCTTTTCTTTTATCTCTTTTATCCATTGCGTTATCATTTAAACACCTGCCTATTTTTTCTTTTTATACAAGGGTGAGATATTTCTCAAAAACCTAATTGTCTCTTCTAACTCAACGAATGCTCTGTCAATCTGTTCCATGGTGTTCGAAATACCAAAAGAGAAAAGAAGTGTACCCTGTGCGGTTGCATAATCCCTTCCAATGGCTATCAATACATGAGATGCCCTTAAAGACCCCGACGCACATGCAGACCTTGTGGATACACATATACCCTTTTCATCGAGCATGATCATCATAGATTCGCCTTCCACATACTCAACAGAAAAAGATACGAGACCCGGAAGGCTCTTTTCGGGGTGACCGTTTAGAACAATATCATCAATTCTATTTAGTTTGCTTAAGAAATACCTTTTCAAATTTTGCAGATGTTCCATCCTTTCAGGCATCTCAATTCTTGCAAGTTCAGAAGCCTTTCCCAAACCCACAATGCCTATCATATTTTGTGTTCCTGCCCTCTGATTGTTTTCCTGGGTGCCACCGTCTATTAAAGGAAATATGGGGGTCTTTTCCCTTATATACAATGCACCTACCCCGGGTGGGCCGTAAAACTGATTTGCAGAAAGGCTTAAAAGATCCACATTCAATTCATTAACATCTATGGGTATGTTACCGCATGAGGCCACAGCATCAGTATGAAATACTATGCCCCTCTCTCTTGTGATCTTCCCTATCTCATCAATGGGTTCTATTGTCCCTATTTCATTGTTGGCATGCATGACGGTTACAAGGATTGTATCGTCCTTAATGGCCTTTTTTACATCTGATGGGTCTATCATACCATAACTATCAACAGGTAAGGTTGTTACCTCATAACCCATGCGCATAAGCACCCTAAGGGCTCTTGACACAGATTGATGCTCTATGTTTGATGTAATTATATGTTTCCCTTTTTTTGCCTTTGCGAATGCCACACCTTTGATGGCATGATTTACCGATTCTGTCCCACCAGATGTAAATACAATCTCTTCAGGTTTTGCATTTATAAGTTTGGCCACATTTTCCCTGGCATTGTTTAAAGTCTCAATGGCCATATCGCCAAGTCGGTGCTGGCTTGAAGGGTTTCCGAAACCGTTTTCTTTAATATATTTTATCATTGCCTCCTTCACATGAGGATGCAAAGGTGTTCCTGAAATATGGTCAAAATATATCAATTCCATTTTTAACTGGCTCCTTTCAGGGAGAATTTAAAATTATTTTGATGGCAATGGTTTACCACATTTTTTACAGAACGGTGCGGGTGTAAGAAGTTCTGTATCACAGTATGGGCAATAACATTTCCCTTCCCTTTCACCTATATAATCAACTTTTTCGAATTTTTTCGGCTCCTTTGCCTTTCCTTCCTTTTTTGCATAGTAATCCATAATCGCTTTATGAAGTGCATCGGCTCCAAGATTTGAACAGTGGAGTTTATTTTTTGGCAGTCCACCTAATTGCTCTGCCACAGATTTATTTGTTATCTTTAAAGCCTCTTCAAGGGTTTTACCTTTTGCCATCTCTGTGACCATGCTCGATACAGCTATGGCAGCTCCACAACCAAAGGTTTCAAACTTTATATCCTCTATCCTGTCATCTTTCACCTTAATGGTAATGGTCATCATATCTCCACAAACAGGATTTCCCACCTCACCTATACCATCAGGATTTTCAATCCTGCCCACATTTTTTGGTGACCTAAAATGTTCCATAACAGTGTCAGAGTATTGCATATTTGCCCCCTTATCTTTATTTTTATTTAATATAAATCACAATTCCTTTTTTTTAAAGCACATCCTCATAAAAACATAATGATTTTATTTTGAGATGAAACGCTCTATATATTTTGCCACATTGAACTTGTTTTTACATCCTTCATAACTCATATAACGTATCTTACCAAAGATCGGCCGTTGCCGCCATGGTCTATCATGCACCCCTCCTATACTCCAGGCAATGCCAGTGTAGCCATTTGGATCCCTGCCATCGAGTTCATATCTGTCGTTTAAATATATGGCTATATAAATTGCCTCCTCTGGTGAAGGAGACCATTCGAGTATCTTTTTTGCCCAGTACATGCGCATATATCCATGCATCTTCCCTTTTTTTACCATCTCTAACTGCGCTGCATTCCAGAGAGGGTCATGGGTTT
>JAOAFK010000216.1 GCA_026416315.1 Syntrophorhabdaceae bacterium
CTCACAGGCTAACATTCTATCTTATAAATCTCGTTGGAAGATTCCATAGTTATTACAATAAGGTAAAGGTTTTAGGTGAAAATAGAGGGGTCACTGAGGCAAGGTTACTGTTGCTTTCTATGCTACAGAAGATAATAAAAAAAGGGCTTGATATCCTTGGTGTTTCAGCACCTGACAAGATGTAGGAGGTCAATGGTATTAAAAAATGAATAAAAAAAAGAGTAAGGTAAGGGAATATATAGAATCACTGATTATCGCAGCAATAATTGCATTTTTTGTGCGGAGTTTTTTTATTCAAGCATTTAAAATTCCATCAAGTTCCATGGAACCAACTCTTCTTGTGGGAGACCATCTCCTTGTGAACAGATTAAGCTATGTGGTTAAGATCCCTTTTACAGATATTATAATATTAAATCTTGGCGAACCTGAAAGGGGAGATGTGATCGTATTCAGGTATCCCTTGGATAAAAGTAAGGATTTTATAAAAAGGGTAATAGCAAAAGGTGGGGATACAGTTGAGATAAGGGATAAAAAGGTGTATGTTAACGGCAAAAGCATAGAAGACAAATGGGCATACTTTGCTGATGATTTTGTGCTACCTGCCCATGTGTCCCCTAAAGACAATCTCGGCCCTATTATAGTTCCAAAAGGTGCTTTTTTTGTTATGGGAGATAACAGAGATAGAAGCTTAGATAGTAGGTTTTGGGGATTTGTTCAAAGGGAACACCTTGTTGGTAGAGCCCTTATACTGTATTTTTCATGGAATAATAAACCAGAAGGCATCTTAGATTACATAAGATGGAAAAGAATTGGAAGATTAATAAGATAATTTTTAATTTCCTCGTAAGGCCATATTTAGTAGATGTTTTAAAAAACCTGTGTTATGATAATTTATTATGAAATATTTTATTGTGATTCTTATACTTTTATTCACCCCTGTTGCCCTTTTCGGCTGTAGTAACTCCTCTGTTTTTCTTTTCTTAAAAGGCTATAGAAGCGAGACTCAGGGGAGACTTGATGAAGCCATTGGGTACTATAAAGCTGCCATAGCCAAAGATCCGTCATCCACATCCTTAAGAACAGAGCTTGCGATAGCGTATCTAAAAAAAGGGGATCTTGATAAAGCAGAAAAGACCTTAAAGGAAATCATAGAACTTAACAGTGAAAATACTGAGGCACTTAAATTGCTGGCAGGTATCTATTCTGCCCGTAACATGCATGAAAAGGCAAAAGAATTATACGAAAGATGTATTGAGATAAAAGAAGATGATACAGATGCATATCTCCATCTCGGTGCTGTGTATATGCTCCAGAAAAAGTACATAGATGCCATAGGTATTTATGAAAAAATCCTTTCCTTTGATGAAGATAATATCATTGCTACATATTATTTAGGTAGATTAAATGCTGAACTTAAAAATTATGAAAAGGCAAAACAATATTATCAAAGGGCAATTGAACTCAAACCAAATTTTGAGTCAGCGTATCTTGAAATGGGTATCGTGTATGAGATAGAGGGCAATAATAAGAAGGCACTTGAATATTACAATAAAGTGATATCCATTAATCCATTCAATAAGAAGGCCCGTTCAAGGGTTGCAAATATCTTTATAAGGGAAAAAGATTACGATAGGGCCATATATGAATTTGAAAAACTTTCAGATATCGATAGGGAAGATGTCTCCATAAGGGTAAAAATAGGATTACTGCATCTTGAAAAAAGACGTTACGATGAAGCCATAAGGGAGTTTAATCTGATTCTTGCAACAAAGCCGAATGAAAGCAGTGTAAGACTCTATCTTGCCATAGCTTTGAAGGAAAAAGGTGAGATTAAAAAGGCAATTGAGGAATTCTCCAAAATAGACCCTTCATCAGAAGAGTTCAACAATGCTATAAGGAACATGACATATCTTTTTATAAAGTCAAATATCATTGATGAAGGGATAAATATCATAAAGGGTTTCATAAATTTAAAAAAGGATAATATAGAATCATATATCATGCTTGCCTTACTCTACGAAGAAAAAAAAGATTATAAAAAGGCAATAGAAACTCTCGAAGAGGCAAAAAGATACGATTCTAAAAATATAGAAGTGCTATATCAAATTGGGGTACTTCATGAAAAGATGGGAAATTCAGATATGGCCATAGAGGCCATGGAAGAGGTAATAAAGATAGACCCTGAACATGCCAATGCATTAAACTTTATTGGTTATACATGGGCAGACAAAGGGATTAACCTTGATCTGGCAGAAGAGATGATCAAAAAGGCCTTGAAGAAAAAACCAGAAGACGGTTATATCATAGATAGTATGGGCTGGGTTTACTATAAAAAAGGTGATTACAAAAAAGCCCTTGAAGAGATTACAAGGGCGCATGAAAAACTACCGGATGACCCAACAATTGCAGAGCATTTAGGCGATGTTTATATAAAGCTTAACGATATTGAAAAAGCTAAACAATTTTACGAAAAGGCAATTATACTCGAAAAGGATGAGATAAAAAAGAAGGCTATAAAGGAAAAACTCAATAGCATTGAGGAAGAGAGGAAGTGAAGAAACTCTTTCTCTGGTTTTTAGCTTTATTCATTTTTTCCTGTGCATTTATTCCTAAAATAAAAGAAAAGATTACATGGCCTGAAAACATTAAATACATAGAGGCAATGTGTGAATTAGATATGGCATGGGCTTCTTTGAACTATTCAGGCTCCATGTCTTTAGTTATGGAATATCCCGACAGACTATTTATAGAGGCATACAGTCCTTTTGGTGACACAGTATTTTTTTTGGATCGCTATAAAGACTATTTTTTACTTTTAACAGGTGATGAAAGAATAACAGATGAAAAGGATTTTGAGGAAAGGTTTAAGATTAATATAAAAAATTTTATTGAAGACCTGAGCTTGAAGGGTGTAAGGGATATGGGAAGAGGAGAAGTTGAATTAAATAGGGATGGATATAAGGTAATATATGGATTAAAAGACAAAAACACCATATGCTGGCAGGCGGAAGAAGGCAGCATCTGTATTAAATTTATTGAGGCAAGATTTAAAAAAGAAGGCTGAATATAATTTGGAAAAGGTTATAATATGTGAGATAGATAAATACGATAAAGAAAAGATAAAGGCCTTTCTTGCAAAAGGTTTCAACGACTTAAATTTCAAGTTTCAGAGAAAAAAGGTACTGATCAAACCAAATCTTTTAAGTGCAAAACCGCCTGAAAAGGCAGTAACAACACACCCCTTGATGGTGGCATCCCTTGCGGAAATTTTAATGGATAATTCATGTAATGTATATATAGGTGACAGTCCAGGCTATGAGTCAACGGATAAGGTTCTTCAAAAGGCGGGTTATATGGAAATTATAAGACATCTTAATATAAAGATATCCAGATTTGATGAAAAAATAGTTAAAAGAAATGAAGGCATTTCACCTTATAAAGAATTTGTCCTTGGTGAAGACCCGGATAGATTTGAGCTTATCTTTAATGTCCCTAAATTAAAAACTCATACTATGATGGGGCTTACTTTAGGTGTAAAAAACACGTTCGGTTTTATCCATGCCTTTCATAAGGCAAAATGGCACCTCCGTGCGGGAAAGGATAGGGGCTTGTTTGCAAGGGTTCTTATAGATATCCATAATATAATAAAACCCCATATTACTATTTTGGATGGCATTATAGGTATGGATGGTGAGGGCCCATCACACGGCAGGATAAGAAATTTGGGCATCATCTGTATTTCAAAGAATACTTATGCCCTGGATTATCATATAGAGAGGATGATTAAACTGCCTTATTTGCTTCCTATTACAAAAGAGGCAAAAAAAATTTCATTTATTGGAGAATATGAAGTTATTGAATATGGCAATCCTGTAATAAAAGATTTTGTAATGCCCAAAACAATGAATACGGACTGTAACTTACCTGAAGGGATAAAAACAGTACTGAAAAATCTTTTAATAAAAAAACCAAAAATAAAAAGGGGTATCTGCAAGGGATGTGGAGTATGTATTAAGGTCTGTCCTGCATCGGCAGTAGAGGCCTTCAATGGATCTGTAAAATTTGATTATAAGAAATGTATAAGGTGTTACTGCTGTCAGGAGATGTGTCCCAATGATGCAATAAAAATCTAATGATTATCTTTTCATTTCTCTGAAGCCAGCCCCATCATATATATAACATGCCCCCAATGAATCTCTGTCTATGTAATTTAAGGCGCTATCAATGTCTCTAAGTTTTATACACACCCCGCAGTCAGAACTTAACTGTCTTGGAACAGGCACAAGCTCATATTCTATTTTTTCTGACTTTAATTTTTTTTCTGCCTTAATTACATCATGTACCGCTGGAAAAATAAGAAAATAATACACTTCC
>JAOAFK010000072.1 GCA_026416315.1 Syntrophorhabdaceae bacterium
AACTCACCTGAGAGGTCCCTTACGAGCCTTCTGAATCTACCAAATGTTGTCCCTATGGGTAACATGCGCATATTCAAAGTATTATCGCGCATCTCTACGGTCAATCTTTCCACCTCTTCTGCTATAGCAGTTAGTTCAGAGTCATATAATTTTGAGACTGTTTCACTGAGCCTTGCCTGGACAGTTACAAGCTCTCCCACAAGATTAACAAGTGTATCCAGTTTATCTGCTGAAACCTTTATACTGGTTTGAATATCCTCTTTTGACTTTTCCCTGACCTTTTTTATATGCTCCTGCTCCACAAGGGCAGACTCGATCTTGTCAGGTGTTACAAGACCTTTCTCTACAAGTATTTCACCGATAAATTTTTTTTCACTCAGGGCCTTTTGCAGGTCTTCTTTTTTTACATCGCCTTTTTCTAAGAGGATCTCGCCAATCTTTTTATAGCCATCATCAATATCTTGAATTCCTGGGCTTTCTATGACCGTTATCGTTAACTCACACATATCCTCCACAAAGATAAAGACATCTCTTATGGCATTAATACCTTTATCTGTGGTTAAAATGATGTCCCAATATGTGTAGCAGTATTCAGGAGACAGAGACTCAATGGGAGGTATCTCGTCCACCTGGGCAATGATCTTGCATTCACCAAGGGAACGGAGTTCATCAAGAAGGTTTAATGGGTTGGTACCAGTTAAAAAGATATTGTGGAATGGTTTGAAGCGTATTCTGTATGTTAGACCTTCTTTAATGCCATCCAGACCAGCTGACTGATAAAAATTGCTTTTAACCTCTATGGGTGCAGGCTGCTCTTCTTTTATAAATTTTTTGAAACCTGATATAATTTCATGTTGCCTTTCAATAAAATCTTCATCTTCTTTTACGCCTGACAGCATGGACTTTATCTGGTCCTTTGCAAGAAGGGTTAAATCAATAATTTCTTTTGTTACCTTTATCTTCCCATCTCTTATCTTGTCATACACTGTCTCTATCTCGTGGGTGAAGGCAGCTATATCATCAAAGCCAAACATGGCACCAGAACCCTTTATTGTATGGAGGGAACGAAAGACCTTACCTATAAGCTCTTTATCATCAGGGGTCTCATCCAGTTCAAGAAGGGATTCCTCCAGTTCAGATAGATGTTCATTTGCCTCTTCTAAATAAGTCTCTTTATAGGTATCTATCATCCCAATACCTTTTTAATAACGGCGATCAATTGTTCTGGTTTGAATGGTTTGACAATCCAGCCTGTGGCCCCGGCCTGTCGGCCTTCCATCTTTTTTGATTCCTGAGACTCTGTGGTTAACATGATTATGGGTATGAACCTGTAGGAAGGATTAGACCTCAAATCTTTTATAAGGCCAATGCCATCAAGATTGGGCATATTTAAATCAGTAATTATCATATGGACTGTCTTGTTTTTTAATTTATTGAGGGCATCAACACCATCTACTGCCTCTATTGTTTCATAACCTTCTTTCCTGAGGGTAAAACTTATCATCTGCCTGATACTTGCAGAATCATCCACAGTCATAATAGTCTTGGTCATAATATCACCCCTTAAACAGACATTCTTCTTTTCTATCTTTAGAGCATCCAAGATGCCTGAAAAAACCCGACCTTTCCATGTGGGGTTTTATAGTATTGAATGAATCACCATCTATTGTAATAAATTTGCCTGAATTTAACGCCGTTTTATGGGCTGAACATAGGATCTGGAGAAAAGATATATCCATATCAGTTATATCTGTGAGATTTAAAACAAGATGGTCTGTGTCTTGAATGCTATGGAGTATCTGAGACTTTATCTTTTCTGCATTTATTACAGTGAGATCTCCAGAGAACCGAAGGACTTTTTCATTGATATTTTTTCTGTTTTTTTCATCCATAAAAAACCTATCCAAAATTAAAATTTAGGCATTTTTTTATAATTAAGAACTAAATTTATTATCGACATTTAATGAAAAAACTTAATAATTAGGAAAAAGAATTATGAAAAATTAAATATAACTTAATAAATTAAATTTTACTTAATTATTGAACTTTCAGCCTCTTATGACTTTTCAGTAACAATATTTAGATAAATCAATAAAAAGGTGTATTCTCTCCTTACAGTTATTTAAAACGGGTTTTCTCTTGAAAAATACATAACTAATGGAAATAAAATAGGGTATGGTTTAAAGAAGGTATAAGATAATGCGAAAAAAACGAAAAAACTTACTGGGAATTAAGTCTCAGGGTCAAGGGGTTTTATAAATAGTTTTTTTGGCCTTTTGGTGCCTTTTTAATGCAAGAATGTCTTCATCATATTCAGAACTACCTGTTATTTTTTCTAACACTTTAATAAAAGGGGGGATTTTTATATCGAATCCATTTGATTTTGCTTCAAGAGGTTCTAATTTAAGGATGGAGATGTCTATCTCGCCTTTATATATATCAAGTTCGCAGTATTGATTGTTCCAGAAAAAACATTTCCTTTCTTTTATAATGATATGTGTTTTAGGGTCTATTAGTCTTCTAAGGGTAAGATATTCCTGTTCTGTTATGATTTCGTCCTCTTCCACCACACCTTTTCTTGAGAGGAAATAAAGATATCTGTGATCCTGTCCCCTCTTTTTTATTGTGATCTTTTCCTTTTCTTTTCTGTTTTTTGGTTTTAGATATATCTGCTCTATGTGAATCGTTTGATGGGGAGGAAGCATGCCTTCATCAAAGGAGTCAACAAGGAATTTTTCTGCAACTAACAAAGGCGAAGGTATTCCTATTACATTGGCAATGGCAGTGAAAGTCCTCATTAACTTTCCTTCAAAGTCCGTGGAATTATCTATTATTTTTAAACGGGGATGCCCGAGCCAGCATTCTCTTATTTTTTTATCTATCTCTATTGCCTCTTCTGGTGATTCAATCCGTGCGGGATTATTTTCTCCTGTATAGTATTTTAATGCTCCGTCTGCTGCTGTTATGAGGTGGATTACTCCATGATACCTATCCCTTAATTCCATCTCTGTCAGCCTTTTTCTCTTTAAAATACCCATAAAATCATCTTCAGGCATGAAGGCCTTTATATCCATGATACCCCTGTCAAGTAAAATCACCTTTTTTTTATCAGGAAATATCCTCATGA
>JAOAFK010000076.1 GCA_026416315.1 Syntrophorhabdaceae bacterium
GGCAAGGGAGGATGCTCTAAATAATGCATTTAGAAGGGCTGTTGAGCAGGCAGTGGGGGTTATGGTTGAATCAGATTCTTTAGTGGTAAATGCCCAGATATTAAATGACAGAATATATTCAAAGAGTACAGGCTATATTAAAAAATACAACATCATAAATGAAAAAGTTGATGGTGATTCATACAGGGTCAGAATAAGCGCTACTGTTTCAAAGGTAAAAATAGAAAAAGATATTGATGAAATTGGTCAGATTATAAAAAAGGCGGGTAATCCCAGGATAATGCTTTTGATTGCTGAACAAATGGGAAGTGAGGGAAAACCCATTTACTGGTGGGGTAAAGAAGACGCTTCTGGTTCTAATACTGCAGAGAATGTGCTTTCATCTGTCCTACTTCAGAAAGGTTTTAACCTTGTTGACCGTAAGGTTGTCCTTGCGGGCATTAAGGATATTAAAAATCTCGATGCAGATATAAACAATGATACTGCCCTGAGACTTGCTGCAATGGGTGAAGCAGATGTGGTTATAATAGGAAAGGTAATTGCAAATTCAGGAAGACCAATGATGGGAACAAATATCAGGTCTAACCAGGCAAGCTTTACAGCAAGGGCAATAAATGCTGACACAGGTGAAGCTATAGCATCATATACAACTAATGCAGTTCAGGCACATATGGATCCCGTAACGGGCACTTCACAGGCAATTCAGAAGGCAGCCAATGATATGGCAGAAAAGCTTTCTTATCAGATATTGGGAAAATTAAAAAAACGCGCCAGTGGTCTCCATACTGTAAAACTCTCTGTTCACGGTTTGAAATATAATGAAATAAATCATTTTATAGAACTCTTAAAAGATTTAGAATCTATAGAGGAAATAAACGAGAGAGGCTTTACTGGTGGTATAGTGAAGTTAGATGTGGATGTTACAGTAACAACAAAGGCTTTCGCTGATTCCCTCGATAATAAAAAATTTAAAAAAGGCTCTATTGAGGTTCTTTCATTCACAAGTAATGCAATAGAAGTAAATGTAAGATCAAGATAATATGGATGGAGGTATTATGAAACCTTTTAAGCAATTATTTTTAATAATTATCACTATGGCTATAATATATGGATGTGCATCACCCGGGAAGGAAAGTTTTGATACAGCCCAGAGCTTGATCAAGGCAAACAGGCTTGAAGAGGCCATATCCATGCTTGAAGATGCTGTTGCAAAAGAACCTGATAATCAGGAATATAAAATTGAATTAAAGAAACTCAAGGTATCTGTGGCAAAAACTTATATAGATAATGCTAAAGCACTCTCTGACAAAAAACCTGTAACTATTGAAAATCTCAATAGGGCATTCTCTGAGGCTGAAAAGGCAACAAAATTAGACCCTGATAACACAAGTTATATAAAAATGCTCGAGAGCATAAAAGCAGGCATTGATATGCTCACTAAAAGGGCCGATGAACTGTATACCTCTGCAAATAAACTTATCGCTACAAATGAATGGGTTGAAGCGATCAAAAAGCTGAAAGAGATAGGAGAATTCTACCCCAATTACCTTGATCTGCCCATAAAACTTGCAAAAACTGAGATGGATGGTATCAAATATTATCTTGAGAAGGCACAACAGGCAGAACAAACAGAGGATTATGGCACTGCTATAAAATTTCTCGAACAGGCAAAAGATATAAGGCCTGATAATAATGAAATTCTTGCAAGATTAAAAAATGCGAAAGATAAACACAGACCAGAGTATTACATTTCAAGGGCTGAAGAATATGCAAAACAGAATGACTGGGATAATGTTATAGTTTTTATAAATAAGGCAGCAATGTTAGGGCCCAGAGGAGATACGCTGAACAAGATAAAAGCCCTTCAACAAAATGCAGCTTCTAATTTTATAAATAAGGCAAAGGATGATATTTTAAGAAAAAAATTAAACAGTGCATATCTCAACATTAAAAACTGTTATGAAATTGTGCAAAATCCATCTAAAGATAAAGATTTAAGTGATATAACGACAATCCTTATAGATAGCATCCAGCCCAAACTTGATAATTACGAACAAAACGGATTTTTAGGAAATGCCTATATATGGTATGACAGGTTGTTCCAGCTCACTAAAAGGAGAGACTTTTTAAACAAAAGAAATGCCATGGAAGAAAAGATAAAACAGAGGATTGTAAAAAAGATTGCTGTTAAGGATTTTGATCCACCTGCAAATAACAAAGATGCAGGTCGTCTAATTACAGACAATCTTCTTACATATTTAACGAAAAACGCAACAAGTGATGTAAAAATTCTTGCAAGGGATGTCCTTGGAGATATATTAAAAGAAATTGAATTGGGTCAGGCCGGACTTGCTGACCTCGAGACTGCCAAAAAAGCCGGGAAACTTAAAGGTACCGATATTTTTATTCTCGGCAATGTATTACAGTTCAATATTGAAAAAAACAAAGAAGAAGGTCAAAGAACAATCAATGCTGTGGTGGGAAAAAAGAAGATACCCAATGAGGAGTATAGAATTTGGCGTATGACTTATTCAAATCCCACACCGGAACAATTAAAAAGTGCACCGCCACAGTTTATAGAAGAGGATGAGACAAAACTCGTTTCATATAAAGTAGCAACCCACAGGCACACTGCAACGGTCACAGTATCATATAGGATCATAGATGTGGAAGAAGGTGAAGTAAAGATAACAGACACATTAAAAGAAACAGAGACTGCAGAAGGTACATACCAGGAAGGTGTTGAATTTGCAAATATTCCTTTTATACCCCTTAAAATGCCATCAGATTCTGAATTATTTGAAAGGGTAATAAACAAAACCGTAGCAAAGCTCGGTCAGGCAGTACTTGGGCGCTTCCAGAATTTACAAATGGCATACTCCGAATCTGCAAAAAAACTTCTATCAAATCATGAAAATGAACAGGCCATTGAGAAGTTTATAGACGCCATACACATAGAAAAACTAAAAAGGATCTCCACTCCCATAACAAAAGAATCATTAGAGGGAATAGATAAAGCATTAAAAGATTTGTAAAGAGACACAAAATGAAGGAAAAACGAATTTTCACACTTTTTACAATATTTATCTTTTTGCTTATATCTTTTTCTGATGTGTTTGCTCAACATATAAGAAAAAAATTTGCCTGCTTCCCTTTTATCCCTAAATCATTAAGGGCCATAGGTGATACAGAAAATATCATGTCAACTCTTTCAAATGAAATAGACAGGTCAGGTCTTTTTGAACTTGTGGAGAGAAAAAGGATAGAAAATATCATTGATGTAGAAAGTATGAGGCCGGATGACAGGTCAAATGCTACACTAATATCCATCGGGAGTAAATATGCCTTTGATTTTATCCTTTCCGGTGCAGTGGACACAAATGAAAACGGTGTTTTTCTGGATTTAAATCTCATTGATGTAAAAGGTAAGTCCACATGTCTAAAAGACATATATAATGTCTCTGCCGATGTTACAGGGAAAAAGATTCAGGACATAGCCTTACTCATCGTGAAAAAAACAAAAGAATGTTCAGGTGAAGGAAGTGCAGTAGCATCTGGCCCAATTCCACCACCATCAAACATAGAGGTAACAGATTCAGCAGATGCGATTAGATTAAGGTGGGAACATGGATCCTCAAAAAATATTCTTGGCTATAAAATTTACAAATCGGCAAATGAAGAAGGCCCTTTCAACCAGATAGCAACGACAACTAATCCCTACTTTACAGATGGCAATCTGAAACTGAACGAAACATACTATTATAAAATAAAAGTTATATCCCAGACAGGAGCAGAATCTGATTTTTCTAATATGGTAGTGGGTAGAACCTCCATGGCACCATACACGCCCATATTTTTAAGTGCAAGGCCTGATATAAAAAGTGCCCACTTAAAATGGGTGCCAAGACCTGTGACAGAAAAACATGAAGACCTTGTTGTTGCAGGTTTTAAAATCTATAGAAAATCTGAAAAAGAAAAAGACTTCATGGAG
>JAOAFK010000118.1 GCA_026416315.1 Syntrophorhabdaceae bacterium
GAGCCCATAAGGAAAAAAGGGCATTCCTTGAAAAGCTCCTTGCCCTTGGAGAAAATGGCCCCCTTTCTCTTTTGACCATGAAACGGGATGATATGCCTTACTTAAGGTTTGACCTTGCCACCCATCTTATAGGCATGGTGGGTCTAAATGAGATGGTTCAGGTACATACAGGGGAAGAACTCCATGAATCAAACAGGGCATTGAAATTTGGACTGAAGGTGATTTCCCATATGAATCTCCTTACAGAAAAGATAAGAAGAAGCGAGGGTCTAAAGGTCGTTTTGGAGCAGACCCCGGCAGAGAGCACAAGCTACAGGTTTGCAAGGCTGGATTTACGATACTTCTCACCTCTATCAGGCAGGGTTGTAAAGGGTGATATATCCGCAGGTGAGGTATACTATACAAATTCAACACATTTAAATGTCCATGCACCTATGAATCCCATTGAAAGGGTTACAAATGAAGGCAAATTCCATCCTTTGATTGAGGCAGGCTCCATTTCTCATATATGGCTCGGTGAGGCACAGCCCACAAAGGAGGCAATAGCGGATTTTGTTATTAAAACATTTAAATATACAACAAACGACCAGATTGCATTTTCTCCTGAATTTACCACATGCAACAGATGTCATAGGACATCAAGGGGCCTTATGAATGTATGTGCATACTGTGGCTCAAAGGATGTGGACGGCATCACAAGGATTACAGGATACTTCACAAAGATATCAAGTTGGAACAAGGGGAAATTGGGAGAACTGAAAGATAGATACAGAAATGAACACTATTTCGGCGAGAAAATACAGGCAGTAGCATAAAAAAAGGAGGTGCATGTATGAACACGGTGAAGATTTTCTATAAAGACGATTGTCCCATGTGCCCCATGGCAAAGAGATTAAAGGATAATCTCATTGAGAAAAAGATAAAAGTAAGTGAATACAATGTGGGAACAGCAGATGGTCTCGCAGAAGCGACATTCTATGGAATAAAGGCCCTTCCCACCATCATAATTGAGGATGAAAAGGAAAATGAGCTCATGGGATGGAGGGGGATAGTTCCCACCCTCGATGAGGTCGTAAATGCGGTCAAAGGCTGATTCAGTGCCCATTAAAGGTTTTATTGAGACAAGCTTTATAGACTGGAAGGGAAAACTATCTTCTGTCATATTCACAGGGGGCTGTAATTTCAGATGCCCCTATTGTCACAATAGTGACCTTGTTTTAAGACATAATGATTTAGAAGATATACCTTTAAGCCACATTAAAAAAAGATTAAAAAAGTTCAAAAAGTGGATTCAATATGTGGTAATTACAGGTGGGGAACCTACTATACATGCAGGTCTACCGGATTTAATTGAGGAATTTAAAACCCTCGGTTTGTCTGTAAAGCTTGATACAAACGGTTCAAATCCTGATATGTTGAAAATGCTTGGAGATAGCCATCTCATAGACTATATTGCCATGGATGTAAAAGGACCTCTTGATAAATACAGTAAGTGGTGCGGTGTGGAAGTAGATACTGACATAATAAAAGAAAGTATAAAATTTATCATGGAAGGAAGTATTGATTACGAATTTAGAATCACTGTGGTTCCTTTTTTTCATAAAGAAAAGGATGTATACGAAGTGGCAAAATATATAAAACATGCAAAGAGATTTTACATTCAGGAATTTAAGCCAAATAATACCATTGATCCATCTTTTATGACCATCACACCCTTTCCGCCGGAAAAGGTAAAAGAAATAAAGGAAAATGTTGAAAGAATTCTTTCCATAGAGAATAATGCTAAAGCCTTTTAATGATCTTTTTTCTTTTTAAATTCCTAAAATTACCCAACGCTTTAGAGAATACATGTTCTTTCATGAAACAATACAATTTTCAATGGTTAACTTAAAAGCTTTATAATCTGATCTACTCAAACCTAAATCCTTTCTCTCGAAATAGTTTAAGGCAGACATCAACTACCTCTGGATGATAAAGAATGCCTTTATTCTTTTCTATCTCAGAAAGGGCACAATCAATTCCCAAAGCAGGCCTATATGGCCTATGGGAAGAAATGGCTTCAACTACATCACAAATAGCAATGATTGATGCTTCGAGGAGTATCTCCTCATTTTTCAAGCCCCTGGGATAGCCTGAACCGTTCAGCCGTTCGTGGTGCTCATATATTATCTCTGCAATGGGATAAGGAAGGCCTGTATCCTTTAATATGTCATAGCCTGTCTGGGGGTGCATAAAAACAAGGCTCATTTCAAGGGGGGTGAGTTTTGAGGGTTTTGAGAGTATCTCAGAAGGGATGGCAATCTTGCCTATGTCATGAATAGCACCGGCCATACGGATATTCTCAACGGTTTCCTGTGGGAGCCCCATCTCCTTGGCAATTAAATTAGCAAGATCAGCGACTTTCCGCTGATGGCCTGCGGTGTAAGGGTCACGCACTTCAATGGTTACAGAAAGGGCGTTTACGGTACCTTTTAATATTTTTTGTATCCTTTCTTCTGCAAGCTTGCGGTCTGTAATGTCCTCAACATAACCTTCATAATATAAAATCTTGTTTTTTTCATCTCTTACAGCCCGAGCATTTAGAGAAACCCAGATGATAGAACCATCCTTTCTGTATTCCTGATGTTCAAATTCTTTTACAATTTCTTTCTCTTCAAGCAATTTTTTCAGTCGTTCCCTATCTTCAGGGTTCACATAAAGTTGTGCACCAATATCGGTTATTGCTGTCATCATCTCCTCAGGGGATGCATAACCGTGCATATATGCAATGGCTGGATTAAGACTTAAAAATCTACCTTCAGGAGTTGACTGAAATATGCCTTCTATAGAGTTTTCAAAGATGCTACGGTATCTTGCTTCACTTTCCTTTATTTTTTCATAGGCAATTTCTAAATCACTCATCTTCTTTTCAAGTTTTTTAAAGAGAATTTCATTGTATTTTCTGAAAAGCTCCATCTCTTCATCTAAAGGCTCAGCAAATGGAGGTTTCGGTTTTGTTTTAATAAATTCGTTCACTGCCTCTACCAGCACTTCAACTTCTTGAGGTTTGACAATAAATATGTCTGCACCGAGACTTAAGGCAAATTTTTCGTCCTCAGGATCTGTATATGTGGCAGTGTAAATTATAAATGGTATGTTTTTGAGCTTTTTGTCTTTTTTCCAGTGTTTCAAAAGGGTAAAGCCATCCATCACAGGCATGAGAATATCACTTACAATAATATCAGGAGGGTCATTATGGGCCAATTCTATTGCCTCTCGCCCATTTTTAGCCATCATTATATCAAAACCATGGGACTTAAAAAGCGTTTCAAGTAGATAAAGGTTCTCTTCATTATCATCTACAATCAAAACTTTTTTCATTTAGTTACCCCTTCTTGTTTATTTTGATAGGATATACCTCTCTATCTGCTCCATAAACGTATCGGGATTAATTGGTTTTTCTATGTAATCATTGCATCCTGCCTCGAGCGTCTTTTCTCTGTCGCCTGCCATAGCATACGAAGTAACAGCTATAATAGGCGTAAGGTCAAATTCACTGTTCATTCTGAGAATTTTTGCTACTGTATATCCATCCATCACTGGAAGTTGAATATCAAGAAGAATAAGATCAGGCTTAATTGATACAGCCATGTCTATACCCTCTTTTCCATCCTTTGCTGTAAAGACCTCGTATCCGTGTTTTTCCAAGATAAATGAAACGAGATAGAGATTCTGTTCATTATCCTCGATTATGAGAATCCTTGCCTTCTTCATGTTGTCCCCTTTTTAATGGTAATGTAACTGTGAATCTACTGCCCTTTCCGTATTCACTTTCAACCGTTATATCTCCTCCCATAAGTTTAACAAGCTTCTTGCATATGGTAAGCCCAAGGCCTGTGCCATTATATTTGCGTGTCAATCCAGTATCAACTTGCTGAAAGGGCTTAAAAATCTTATCCATATTTTCGCTGCGTATACCTATACCGGTATCCGCAACATGGATAATAACTTTATTAGAATCAATGTTACCCGTTACTGTTATTTCTCCTTTTTCTGTAAATTTTATGGCATTACTTAATAAATTGAGAAGGATCTGCTCAAAACGCCGGGCATCACCTTCTGCTATTTTTATTTCAGGTGACAGAGAAATATTTAGATTTAGACCTTTCTTTTCAGCAAGGGGTCTCATCACTTCTTCAACCTTTTTAATAGATTTAGGGATATCAAATGGTTCATGAGCAATCATAAGTTGCCCTGCTTCTATCTTCGAAATATCGAGGACTTCATTAATCAGAGAGAGGAGATGCTGAGCACTATTCTTGATAATATTTAACTGTTTCCTTTGTTCATCATTTAAATCCCCTGCCAAACCTTGTAAAAGAATCCCAGTAAAACCGATTATAGAATTTAGAGGTGTCCTGAGTTCATGGGACATGGATGCGAGAAAGGCGGATTTGAGCCTGTCGGCTGATTCAGCCCTCTCTTTTGCCTGCATTAGCTCCTTCGTCCTTTCATTTATAAGTTCTTCCAGATGTAGACGATATCTATTTATTTCTTCCTCTACAAGTTTTCTTTTGGTTATATTTTGAGATGTTGTCTCATAATAAATCACATTTCCAGCTGCATCACGAACAACTCTAACATTCATGGAAACCCATATTTTCTCTCCATCTTTTGTATAATGTTCTGATTCAAAATTTTCCACAATGTTATTTTGTTCCAAAAGTTCTTTTAAACGTCTTCTATCTTCAGGATTCACATATATCTGGTTGTCAAGATTTGTAACGAGTTCTTTCATTTCTCTTTCAGATTCATACCCATACATTTTGTAACCTGCGGGGTTTATGCTAAGGAAAAGACCGTCTGGAGTAGTCCTAAAAATACCCATGATTGAATTCTCGAAAATCGTACGATATTTTTCTTCACTCACACGGAGCAATTCTTTTGCGCGTTCTAATTCCATAATCTGTTGTTTCATAAGACTGTTCATCTGCTCTAATTCCCTGGTACGAGTTCTAACCTGATGTCTCAAAAAAACGCCCCCTCCAATGCTTATAAGTATTGCCACTCCCATAATTAGCCCCAAAATCTTTAACCAGAGCGGAAACGCTAAACGGACCTCTTCAGATGTCCATTTCTTCAATGAACTGTAATAGATAGACTGTGGGTCTCTTTTCAAATATTGAAGATGTTTATCAATGGCATCAAGCAATTGTTGATTCATCCCTTTCTTTGTTGCAAAAAAAAGGGCTGATGGTTCAAAAATAACTGCTGTACCTTCGAGGCCATATTTCCTTGCATGCATGGCCCCATAGTACTGGTTCGTGATAACCCCATCGGCCTCTTTCCTTGCCACAATTTCAAAGGCTGTTTTATAATCCGATACTGGAATAAGTTTTATATTCAACCTGAATCCGTCTACAAAACGAAGAAAGGCCTCCTGTTGAACTGATTGTTCCAAAACAACTATCCGTTTATCGTTTAGGTCTAATACTGTTTTGATCCCCTCACCCTTGCGGGCATACACAAGAAACCATGAAGAGAGAACCTGAATCTTGTGAAACGAAAATTTTTTTTCCCTTTCTGATGTATAAGCCACATCTGGCATGATGTCAATTTCTCCTCTTGCAAGACGCTCTAACCCTTCTTTCCATGTCCCTTTTAAATATTTTAATTTCCAGCCCTCTTGTTTAGCTATAAACTCAATTATATCAATAAAAATACCCGAGGGCCTGCCATCTTTAGAGATGAATATCTTTGGTGCATTTTCATATACACCGACAATTACAGTTCGTGAATTCCCATGAGATAATGAAAAAAAAGCAAAAAAAATATATATAGAGATTATAAATGGGAGTAAAAAAACCTTTTGTTTGATAACCTTATATATGCTATAAAGGCTCATTTAATATTTCATTTATTAATGATTATAGCATTATGTTTTAAAATTACAATAAATTGACATATAAATTTATCTTTAGACCTATGATAAAAAATAAACTGGCTTTGTGTGGTATATAGTTTGATTTTCAGGTGTTTATAACAATGGTTCAAGGTTAAGGCAGGGGTGTCCTTTTTCTGTAATGAATTCAAGGACCTCTTCCTCTGTCTTTGCTATGGTCTCATCAGCAATCATGTCAGGAAAATCGGTAATTCCCAATTCTTCCCCCCTTTTTTGAAGCCTATCCCTTATTTCTTCTTTCAATCTCTTTGGCATCCATACAAGCCTTAAAAGTCCTCCATCACCTTTTAGAAACTTCCTCTGGGTGATGTTATATTTGCTGTGCCCCAAAAAACCCGGTGTCTGGGCACCACCACCAACAGCACCTGCAAGGGTTGTAAACTTCATACCGCAGGGGGTCATATCAGTAAAATCCCTGTCCACTGTCATAATGCCATTACACATGGGCAGTATGGCGGCAATACATTCACAGCAGCCACAGGTTGTCATGGGGTCTACCATGAGACTGTAAAGACTCACCCTTTCAATCTTCTGTCTTGATGCCTTAAACACATATTCATTACAACCCTTATATTGCCCGAGCCTCTCATCTATACATTCACCTTTTTTAACAGGCTGGTTGGGTCCTTCAGGATTTATCTCATATGCAGCTTTGCAATCAAGCCAGTTGTATGCACCACACAAACCTGTCCTTTCAGGGCTTATAATGCATACATGACTCGGTGCAAAAGACTGACAGAGTATACATGAATAGAATGTATCCACACTTTCATCGGTCATACCCTCTATCCTTACATCCCTGTATGTGTAGGCCGCACGAGCCAGTTTAAGAATTTCCCTAACCTTTTCTTCCTCGGTATAAATTTTTACCTGCACTTTATCGAGTATGGCACCAAACTCCTGATGGTATTTTGCATGGATGATTTTTCCAATGTGCTCCAACCTGAAGCCTTTTTCCACTGCCTGTTTTGAAATGCGTATCCAGGCAATATCACGCTGACCTATGTGCATAATACCCTGTGCCTGGTTTATAAGGTGATGGTTCTGCCTTTCAAGGATGGGTTCAAAATCTTCCTGAAAACGCCTGCCAGCCACTTCAGCGACCATGGCAAAGTGAAGCCGTGAACCTGGCTCAATATCTACTACATCCTTGCCAATCACCTCTATTTTGCCGTCTTCCACCTCATCCATGCCCTTTGATGTAGTCCACTCAACGGCAATGGTTTTACCACCACCCATCTCAAGATATATGTCCTCACCGCGCACCCTTTCGCCCTCAAAGGCAGGACCATAAGCTACAGGTATGGGTACCTTTTTGATAGATACCTTGAGTCCCCTTACCTCAATGGCCCTCTGAACAATCTGATTATGGGGCACATGAGATACCACATGCTCGTAAGTGCATATACCTGTTGGTAAAATCTGTGGTATATCTGTATCGGAGATCGTGGGGAATCCCCAGTTTATGGCGCCTGCTGCATTGGCATACCATTCATCTGTGACTTCACCCAATGCAAGGATAAATGCATATGTTCTATCCTTGTTGTATATGAGATTCTTTCTGTATTCACCGGGTTTTATGCCACCGAATGCCATGGCAACCCTGCATGCAAAACCTATGGCAAAGACACATGCAGAAATATCCGGTCCAAAGGGTACAAGCCTTGTTGGCCAGCCGATCTGGGTTTTTGTTTCTATAAGCTGTTCTGTAAATGTCCTTCCTTTGTTATTTGCACACATAAACACATAGAGGTTTCTCTCCTGCAACTCTAAGGTAATCTTTGCTGCAGTCTCACCATCCGGTGCAGCTCCAACAATGGCTGCAAAACCCGGGGCAGTTCCATCTACAAACTCTACACCTCTTTTTCTAAAAATCACATCGTTTACAGCACCAAGCCAGATTTTACCTGCATCTATCTCTATATCCTCCCTATCTGCAAGATAAAAATCAGGCTTTTCAAGATACCTTATGGCTTCTATAATTTCTTCGGCAAATAGTGTTGCCATCCCTGCATCCAATGCAGGGGCAAGATAGGGCAGATGTGTACCTTCTCTTACAGGTGGCGGGATAAGCCTTGAACATATCTCAAGTATCTTTTCTATATCCTTTATCTTGGAGACACCTATGCCTGTTATAGCGTAGATGATGGGAAGGTAATATGCCGTATTGGGAAAGCCTATCTCACAGTCAGGTCCGAATCTTTCTTTAGCTTCAATATATTTTTGCCTTGCCTCATTAAATATCTTATGTGCCCCCCTTATGGCTGACGCAGCTATGATCTTAGACATAAAACCTCCATATCATCCAAGGGAACGCCTCATATCCATATCAAATAGTATCCTCTCCCGTGCCTTATCAATACCCAATGCCTTTCTTTTTTTATCAATATGGGAGACCATAAGTTGTGCAGCCTTTATAGGGTCTGGTTCAAATGCCCACATGCCTTTAAACATCTCTTCATATTCTTTAAATAGATGTTCCGTCACCTTTTCACTACCCAATGCAGGCCATGTTGTGCCGAATACAGTATAGATACCTGAGGCAACAAAATAATGTCCTATCGCAAGGGCCTTTTCGCTCATCCATTCAGGGGCAGCACCAGCTGCAGGCAAGTCACTTATATCATCTCCGAGCCCTCCCTCTTTCACCATGGCAGATGCTGCAATGAGAATCCTTGAATTATCCACACATGCTCCCATATGAAGAACTGGCGGGATCCCTACGGCCTCGCATACTTCGGCAAGGCCTGAACCCGTGTATTTCCTTGCGGCCTCCGGGATAAGGAGCCCTGCCTTTCCACATGCCATGGCAGCGCATCCTGTTGTTAAAACAAGGACATCATGTTTTATAAGCTCCTTTATCATGGTTAGATGTCCTGCGTCATGGGTTGTCCTCACATTATTGCAACCCACAACCCCTGCGATCCCCCTAATTCTACCGTTTATTATATTATCATTTAATGGTCTGTAGCTTGCCCTGAAAAGCCCTCCCAGTAGATAATTTATTGTTTCATGGCTGAACCCCACAACTGTTTCATGGGTATGTGCAGGTATGTAGATGTTATGTCTTCTGTTGGGAAAATTTTCAATGGCAAGCTTTAAGATTTTTTTTGCTGTATCGAGACCATGTTCAGGATGAAATTCAATGTGTGTCACCCCTTCGATTTTAGCCCTGTCAGAGGTTGTTATAAGTCTGGTATGAAAACATTCTGCCACACCTTTTAACCCCTGCATCTCGCACTGGACATCAACAGTCATGACCTCAACAGCACCCGTTATAATTGCCAGTTCCTGCTGAAGAAAATTTCCCGCACAAGGTATACCATGCCTCATCAGTACCTCATTGGCAGAACAGCACATACCGGCAAGGTTTATGCCTTTTGCACCTACCTTTTTTGCAAGGTCCTTTAATTCAGGGTCTTTTGTTGCCACCACAAGCAGCTCCGGCAGAAGTGGCTCATGGCCATGTACAATTACATTTACTTCATCCTCCTTTAAAACACCGAGGTTTATATTACCGATAACAGGAACAGGGGTTCCAAACATGATATCCTGCAAATCAGTGGATATCATAGAACCTCCCCAGCCATCCGCTAAAGCGCAACGAGTTGCCTGAAGAAGTATATGTTTGTAATCCTGATCCACACCCATGTGCGTCCTGTGCATTATTTCCACAACTTCTCTATCAATGCCCCTTGGGATAACACCATATTTTTCCCAGATCTCCTGTCTTTTAAAAGGTGCCTTTTTTATGTATGTGAGCTTACCTTTCTGTTTCCCGAATTCTTTCAAAACCTTCTCTGCCAGTTCAATGGCAATGTCTTTTATATCCCTTCCTTCCACATGGATTCCAAAATCGAGGGCAACGGAAATCAGTTTCATCTCATCCTTGATGGAAAAACCCTGTGCCTCACCACGGGCAGTCTTTAGAAATGTCTCTGCCACCTCCCTTGCATGGTCAGAATGTGCTGCCACCCCTGCAGCAATCTTTCTTGCAAAATTTCTTGCCACAATTGTCTCTATGGTGGCACCACATACGCCAGCCATTTCTCTTTGTTGCTTCTCTTTTAAACGGGGAAGCCTACACGGCCCCATAGCACATATCTTGCAACAACTTTCCTCAATGCCTATGGGACACGGCTTAATCTCGTAAGCACGATCAAAGACTGTTTTTATTCCTTCTTTTTGTGCCTTTTCTACAAGTTCAACTGTTGCAGGATCCACACTTATCCTGTCTTTATCTTCCATTAAGACCCCGCTTTTTAGATTAGCTCTTTTATCATATCTTTTATGAGTTTAATGCTCTCAGGATGCCTCATAATCAAGATATCTGCCCCGGCAAGAAGTAGTGTCATGGCTGTTATGGCCTCCATGAGAATGGATCTTTTTTTCTCGTCTCCTAATTTTGGATCTTCTTTTTCTGTAATCCTTGTCTCTTTTGTCTTCCAGACCTCCTGGGCTACATTGCAGATGATGGGATACTGAAGCTTTGTATCTTCTTGAGTTAAAGCAGCCATTCTATCACGCTCCATGACAGAATAGGTATATTCAAGGCCATATCCAAGGGCACCTGAAGTAGGGTCCATGAGTATCTTTTCTTCTTTAACACCGAGATTTCCGAGAAGTATATTCAACTGTTTTGCAAGATTCACATCAATGGGTGTGGATGCCATAACAACATGATTGTATCCTATGGCAGAAGCTCCGATCTGTTTATAGTTTTTATCTGATACAGGACCGATTGCTATGTTTTTGCCCTCACACACTTCGGCAACCCTTCTCAATAGTATCGCATCCTTTTCATCATTGGATGTGCCCCATACAATAAGGGGACAGTCTATTGCATCTGCTACATCTTTCACAACCCTTACCACTTCTTCTATGTGTCTGTCCGCTCCGTTTGGATCAGCACTTATAAGTTGAAGGGCTATCATCTCTGCGCCAAAGACATCTATACATTTTTTTGCCCAGAGCACAGGGTCGTGCAGTACATCTATATAGGGTTCTTTTGCCCAGTTTTGCCAGTCATGGGGTTCGCTATCCCATACCTCAAAGGCGATCTTTGGCAGATTAGGCATCTCACCTTCAAATGTATAAAAGGGAAAGCAGCTTTCACCACCAACCTTTATTGCCTTATTCCCTGAACCGATTGTAACCTCTTTAATCCTTCCTGTATATTTTATCTTTGGAATCTCAAAAGGCATCTGTCCTCCTTATCCAGTCTTTTCACTTCCATACCATTCTTTACTATACCAGTAACGTAGGGCTGTCTTCAAATAATTAAACTTCTCATCCCTTGTTTTAAGTTTTTCCATCCAGTTATACCTTTTGGAAAGCTCATCTTCTGATGTTTTATCAGCTATGGTTTCTTTTTCCTGATCCTCTATCATTACTTTAACCCCCCTGCATTTCTACAGTTCTTTTTGCTGCTTTCAATGTGTTTAACATGAGCATGGTTATGGTCATAGGGCCCACCCCTCCGGGAACAGGGGTGATGGCATATACCTTTTCTTTTACTGCTTCAAAATCCACATCTCCACACAATTTTGCCTTTCCGTCAGGGGTTACGCCTATCCTGTTCACTCCCACATCTATTACAGTAGCACCTTCTTTAACCATATCCGCTGTGATTGCCTTTGGACTGCCCAAGGCAACGATGAGGATATCTGCCCTTTTTGTGTGAGAGGCAAGGTCTTTTGTGGCAGTATGACAGATGGTAACTGTGGCATTTGCACCTTTTGCCTTCTGGCACAACATAATGGCAATAGGTTTGCCCACGATATTGCTTCTACCTACAACAACCACATGGGCACCCTCTGTTTCAATACCACTTTTTATTAACAATTGCTGTATACCATACGGTGTGCATGGGTAGAAAAGCGCCTCTCCTATTAAGAGTCTGCCCATATTCACGGGGTGAAATCCATCCACATCTTTATCTGGATTTATCGCATAAATCACTTCCCTTTCATTTATATGTTTAGGCAGGGGCATTTGCACAAGTATTCCATGGATTCTATCATCTTTATTGTATTTATCAATCATAAAAATCAATTCCTCTTGAGTTATATCTTCTCTCAAATTCTCCTCTATTGAATAAAAACCTAACTCCTTTGCAGTTTTCTGCTTTGCCGTCACATAGCTTATGGAAGCAGGATTATTCCCCACAAGTATTGTAACAAGACCCGGCTCTATATGGTATCTGGATTTTAAGGCCTCAACATCTCTTTTTATTTCCTGCCTTATCTCGCCTGCTACCTCAATACCACTTATTATCCTTGCAGACACCTCATTTTCCTCCTTTAAACCCTTATGGTTCTTTTTAATATCTCATATGCATCCACAATGGACTTTGAGTTTTCATCAAGCTCGAAGATGGACTTTCCATCACTATCAATTTTTATAAGTTCATCGTCTTCTCTTATGGCTCCATCTATTCTTATACCTGTTTTCTCTGCAAAGGCAATACCGTTAAAGTCTTCTATACCTTTGTCTTTTATCCTGTTTATAATAACATGAGTTTCTTTTATGTTTAAGTTGAGCTCATCCATTAAGTCAATCATCCTTCTTGCTGTAACTAAACCCCTTGGTGTAGGGTCTGAAAGTATGTATAAAGAGTCTACATTTTGTGTTACAAGCCTGCTCATATGCTCCATGCCAGCCTCATTGTCTATTACGATAAATCGGTAATTTTTTTTTAGGGTTTCAATGGATTGTCTGGCCAGGCTATTGGCAGCACAGTAGCACCCAGGTCCCTCAGGTCTTCCCATAACTAAAAGGTCAAATCCCTTGCCCTCTATAATGGCCTCATGGATTTTATATTCAAACCATACATCCTTTGTTATGCCTGAAGGCACCTCTTTTTTTAATAGTTCACGGGCCTCACCTATTGTGTGAGCGACCTTAACACCCAGGAGTTCATTGAGATTGGAATTGGGATCCAGATCCAGAGCAAGGACAGGGAAGGCCTTTATCTCCTCTAAAAGATAACGGATCACTAAGGCAGAAAATGTAGTCTTTCCCACCCCCCCCTTTCCCGCCATTGCAAATACCATTGACATCTCTTTAACCTGCACAGTTATATTTAAACACCAAAACCCTTTCTTTACATATCTTTTTTCTTTAATTTTTTAAATGTATCTGGGAAAAGCCTTTCGTCTGTATGGGGCAGAAACATGGCTGCCATGAATTCTTCCATGAAACTGCTGTGCTTAGAAAGGTCAATGTTTGTCATCATTTTTACAATCCTCTCTGCCGCACGGACATACTCTTTTGATAGGGCATATAAACTTGCACCTTGAAGGGATCCATTCCCAATAAATTTAAACTTCTCCACAGGCATATCAGGAAGAAGTCCTATAGTTTGAGCCTTAACAGGGTCTATGAAATGACCGAATCCCCCTGCTATATACACCCTATCAATCTCATTAAAATGGATTTTAGAGATATCCAAAAGCACCTTGCACCCTGCAAACATCGCTGCCTTTGCCCTCATTATGTTGTCAATGTCAGCCTCTGAAATGGTAATGTCCTTCCCTGTAAGGGTGTCTTCTCCGTGACATAGAACATACTCCCATATGCCATCTTTTTCCCTTATCCTATCAGAGATTAAATCCCTGTTTATCTTTCCATTTTGTGAAAGCATTCCTGTTGAGAACATTTCGGCAATGAGATCTATTAGGCCTGAACCACATATTCCAGATGGCTTCGTATGGCCTATGGTTAAAATGGCTGGTTCAAATGTTAAAGGGTTTATCCTTATCTGCTCTATGGCGCCTTTTGTGGCCCTCATACCGTGTTTTATGCCTCCACCTTCAAGGGCGGGGCCTGCAGAACATGATGCGCAGAGCATCCAACTGGGACCTGAAAGGACGATTTCTCCATTTGTCCCAATGTCTATAAAGAGATTGAACCCGTCAGCTTTATGTAATTCTGCAGCCATGACACCGGCAACGATATCCCCACCTACATAAGATGCAACGCATGGAATTAAAAAAACAGGGGTATCTTTATTTAGTCTTAACCCAATCTCAATTGCCTTTACAACAGGCGGAAATAAAAAACAGGGTGTATAGGGTTCTAACATAATGTATTGAGGCTCAACACCGATAAAAAGGTGCGTCATTGTTGTGTTTCCCGCAGCAACCATTAAAGTTATATCTTCCCTGCTTATATGTGTGTTATCAATCAATTCATCAATTATTGAGTTTATGGTCTGTACAACAGCATCCTGGAGTCTTTTTAATCCGCCTTTTTTTTTCGTGTGCATGATTCTTGTGATCACATCATCACCATAGCTTATCTGGGCATTATAGTCTGAAACTTCTCCTAAAATGCGGGCACCTCTCTTTTTATCTGCCTTTATATCAATAATCCTTCCACAAACCGTAGTCGTTCCTATATCAATGGCAAGGGCATATTGTCTCTCAGTGGTATCCTCTGGTTCAAAGTTAATAATCTCTATATCATCATGTTGGTAAAAAAGTGTTGCTGTGGCTTGCCAGTTTGCACTCCTTAAGGCAAAAGGTAGTTTTTTTAAAGCATCGAGGCTTACCTTTATATGGGTTTGGGGATAATCTTTTTCAAGGGTTTTTAAAATTGATGATAAATCATCAATATTTTCTCGTAATCCTTGGGGGTCAAGACTTATAAACTTTTTAAATACCATGGGGTCAGGATCAATGGCATTTAAAGAAATTGCACCTGTTGAAGCTGGAAGCACATTCAGTTCTTTTCTTGCCTCCAGTGCAGTTCTATCAATTCTTGATTCAAGGGGGATCTCAATGGTTGCATCGCCCTTTATGTAAGACTGGCAGGCAAGGATAAAATTTTCTCTATTATCCAATCGTGGTGTATCATTTTTTCCTCTAAACTCTATCTCTCCCTCTATAAGTTTAACCCTGCATCTTGCACATGTTCCAAACCCACCACAGGATGCATTTATATGCACACCTACCCTTAATGCGAGATCAAGGAGGTTTTCCTCATCCTCTGCAGTATAGACTATATCGAGGGGTAAAAATCTTATCCTGTGCCTTTTCATTGTAAACTGGCCTATAATTCTATCAAATAATCCTTTTTTTGTATAAATTTTTTTAAAAAATTAGATAGACAACGATAGCTTTTTAAGGTTTAATAATTTTTGGTGGAAAAAGTCTACGTTGGCAGGCAACCCATTCTACATAAAAATGAAACAATTTTCGGTTTTGAACTCCTTTTTAGAACTGGAGCGGCAAAATCAGCAAATGTTTTAGATGGCACAAGTGCCACAGCAGCAGTCCTTGTCCATTCCTTAAATGATTTAGGTCTCAACAACCTAATAGGAAAAAAAAGGGGGTTTATAAATGTAAATTTTGAAATTTTATCAAGTGGTTTTTGTGAACTCCTTCCCAGTGAACATACGGTATTTGAAATCCTTGAGGATGTAGAGGTTACCCACAGCCTTATAGAGTTATGTAAATCCCTGAAATCAAGAGGATATAAAATTGCCCTCGATGACTTCACATACGATGAATCTTTAAAGCCTTTAATTGAAATTGCCGATTTCATTAAGGTTGATATCATGGCATACAAAAAGGAAGACCTTCCGGGTCTTTTGAAGATTTTAAAACAGTATCCTGTGAGATTTCTTGCTGAAAAAGTTGAGACAAAAGAGGATTTTTCATTTTGTGCTCGCCTTGGATTTGAACTGTTTCAGGGATATTTTTTTGAAAAACCCTCAATTATTGAAGGCTCAACCATCTCTTCATCCCAGCTAATACTTCTTGAACTGTTTAACGAATTATCAAGAGAAAGCGATATAGAGATTATAGATAGATTGTTCAAGA
>JAOAFK010000141.1 GCA_026416315.1 Syntrophorhabdaceae bacterium
TATACTTTTAATAAAGGATTTTATAAAGGAATACCATCCTGAGACATTAAGGCTATTTTTCCTTTCAACACATTACAGAAGTCCTGTTGATTATAACGAAAAAGCCATAGAAGATGCAGACAGTGCCCTTTACAGGCTTTACCACACCCTTGAGCGTGCAGACGCATTATTAAAAGAAAAGACCGTAAAAGAAGAGGTGTTCGGCGAGGCCGATGAGTTAAAGCATAAGTTTTTTGAAGCCATGGACGATGACTTTAATACTGCCCTTGCCTTATCTTATATCTTTGAACTATCAAAAGGTATAAACAGGTTGATAGATATCCACGATGAAAGCAGCCTTTCTTTTGTTGCGTATTTACGGTCTACATTTTTATACCTTTCAAATATTTTGGGGATATTAAATGATAGTTGGGATGTATACGATGAACGGGAGAAAAAAAGACACTTAAATAAGATGGGGTTAGAACTTATAGAACTTGAAAGACTCATTGAAGAAAGGATAGAGGCGAGAAAGAAAAAGGATTTTAAAAAGGCCGATGGTATAAGAAACACACTTCTCGAAAAAGGGATTGTTTTACAGGACACACCTAATGGTACAGAATGGCGAGTAAAAAAATAAATTTTATAAAAGGAGAGAGATAGATGAAAGAGGTCAGATTTCATGGAAGAGGCGGTCAGGGTGCCGTCACATCAGCAGAACTTGTTGCCCAGGCAGCAATAAAAAGCAACATGTATGCCCAGGCATTTCCGAGCTTTGGCCCTGAAAGGAGAGGCGCCCCTGTGCAGGCATTTTTAAGGGTTTCTAATAAACCCATTAAACTCAGGGCAAAGGTATATCATCCTGATTATGTGGTGATACTCGATTCGACTTTAGTGGGCGTTGTTAACCCCGCTGAAGGTTTGAAACCCGAAGGGGTTGTCATTATAAATTCAAGTAAATCACCAGAAGAGCTGAGATCTCTATTTCCTGGATATAATATTGCCTGCGTAGATGCAACAAAAATTGCAAAGGAAGAACTCGGGGTACCTATTACAAACACCACCATGCTCGGAGCACTCCTTAAGGCATCCGGTATTGTGGATTTAGATTATCTTGAGGAGCCTGTTAAGGAAAGGTTTGGCGCTATTGCCCATAAAAATATAAATGCGTATAAAAGGGCATATGAAGAAACTGTTATTATAAAACCTTAAAAAATAAGCTTGGAAATAGCAGGAAATATAGTAGATGTTTTAAACAACAGGATATTTCCTGGTAAGATAACATATAAAAACGGGATAATAACAGAAATCGTACCAGAAAATAAACCGTATACTACATATATCTTGCCTGGATTTATAGATGCCCACTGCCACATAGAAAGCTCTATGTTGTGCCCGTCAGAGTTTGCACGGATTGCATCCGTACATGGAACCGTGGCATGTGTTTCAGACCCCCATGAGATTGCCAATATCCTTGGTTTAGAGGGTGTTTACCTCATGATAGAGGATGCTAATAAGGCCCATTTTAAATTTTTTTTCGGTGCTCCTTCCTG
>JAOAFK010000227.1 GCA_026416315.1 Syntrophorhabdaceae bacterium
TTGTGGATCTGTATGCTAAATTCAATTGTCTTGATTTGAGTCCCTTTACACTTTATTCAGGAAAATACATAGGCTATAAAATAGACAAAGGTAAACTTTCCATAGACCTAAAATACTTGATTGAAAAAAGAAAACTCGATTCACAGAATGTAATCTTCATAGACCAGCTTACCCTCGGTGATAAGGTTGATAGCCCTGATGCAACAAAACTACCGGTAAGACTTGCCATTGCCCTTTTAAAAGACAGAAACGGTCAGATCAAGCTCGACATACCTGTTTCCGGTAGCCTTGATGACCCGAAATTCAGCATATGGAGAATAGTTCTACAAGTCATTGTAAATCTATTAACAAAGGCAGCAACAGCCCCTTTTGCACTTCTTGGGTCTCTCTTCGGAGGCGGTGAAGAGATAAGTTATATTGAATTTGACTATGGCGAATCCAAAGTAAGCGAACAGAACATGAAAAAGATTGATAATCTTGCAAAGGCACTTTTTGAAAGACCATCCCTTAAATTAGATATTCAAGGCCATGTAGATGCAGAAAAGGATAGAGAAGGTTTGAAAAAGATTATGTTCTTAAGAAAACTGAAGGCACAAAAATTAAACGAGCTTATAAAAAAAGGTGAAAAGGCAATTCCTTTAGATGATGTGAAGATTGAAACTAATGAATACGAGAAATATCTCAAGATGGCATACGATGCTGAAAAGTTTGCAAAACCAAAGACTGCCATAGGCACGACAAAGACTCTTCCACCAAACGAGATGGAAAAATTGATTTACACCCACATAGATGTAACGGATAATGACTTAAGAACCCTTGCAAATCAAAGGGCAGAAACAGTAAAGGAAATGCTTCTCAAGACAGAAAAGGTCACACTTGATAGGGTCTTCATACTTGAACCCAAAACCTTAGGTCCTGAAAAGAAGGATAAGGTAAAGGACAGCAGGGTGGATTTCATTCTTAAGTAATAGTTCTAAATCGCGCTCTGAAACACATCAGCGCTCGCAAAATTAAATATCCATATATGAGCATCACCCTTTTCCTTTAGATATTTGAAGATCCATAAAATTATCTTGAAAGAAGATTTGCAAAAAAATATAATTGGAAAATAAAGGGGGATAAAATGATTAGATATGTTTTTATTTCTGTTTTAATTTCTTTAATGCTTCTATCCTGTGCATCCATACCTGAAGTCCCTGGTCTTAAAAAAGAGACAACTGAATTAAAAATCGCAGACGAAGAACTTCCTAAAACAGTGGCAATCATTCCCTTTGAAAATAAGACAGAAGAGGTAGGGATTGCAAACCAGCTAAGAAAGGCCTTTTACAATCATTTTAGTTCAAAACCATATACAGATATTGAAATCGGTGTTGTAGATGAAAAAATAGTTCACCTTGAGAGAACAACAGGTAAAAATATCCTTGAAATTCCACCAAAAAATATATGTGAGGCCTTAGGATGCGACGGACTTGTTTATGGAAGAGTTACTGATTACAAAAAAATCTATGCTGTAGCATACTCACAGCTCGGTGTGGAAGCAGAAATCTGGATGATAAATACAAGGACAGGGAAAGAGGTTTTCAGACTTAAAGACTCTGTAAGATACCATGAAGGTGGGGTACCCATTTCACCGTTAAGTGCTGTTATGACTGCCGTATCTACGGCCATGAACATAAGGGATATACAACAGGTAAGGTTGGTGAACGAGCTATGTCACAAATTCAATGAGAAAATCCCATCCCCTGCAGGGATTACTGAATATAGACCTCAAATTAAAGAGGTGCTTACCAATGCAAAGGAATCGCCCTTTGGAAAGGGTAAAGTCATTCAGGTTGGAGCCGAAGGTGATAAAGGTATGGTGGCCACATTCGATATAGGCAACTTTAAAAAGGCCATACCCATGAAAGAAAAACAGCCTGGTATCTATCTTGGTGAATATGTAGTCATGCCAGGTGATAATGTAAAAGAGGCACCAATTATAGTATCTCTTAAAAAACCAGCTGGTTATGATACCCAATGGATTGACGTAAGTGGTTTTGTTACAATTGATACTACTCCTCCACCACAGGTAAAGGGTCTTAGGGCAAAGGGATTTAATGATAGAATAGAGGTCTCATGGGAAGCCTTAAGCAATGTATCTGATTTAAAAGGATACAGGATTTTACGAAGCGAAAAGCCTTTAAGTGATTTCAAAGAAATTGGAACCGTTGAGCTCAATGCCTTTGAGGATAAGTCTGCTGAGCCAGGTAAGGTTTATTACTACAGGGTCGTTGCCTTTGATATGGCAGGAAATGAATCAGAGATACAGGATGCCATCAGAGCTTCATTAATGACAAAGGAGCCTCAAATTCTATCAGGGGCCATCGAAAGGGATACGACCCTTTCAGGAATCTACATAGTAAAGGATAATCTTAAAATACCAAAGGGGTTAACCCTCAAAATTGATCCCGAAACACGGATGATCTTTTCAGAAAATGCTTCGCTTACTGTGGACGGAAAGTTTATTATAGATGCAAAGGATGCACCTGTAGAATTTGTCTCCCAGGAAAATAAAAAATGGGGCGGGATCATTGTTGAAAACGGTCATATAAACATAAAGGGGTTTAAAATCAAAAATGCCCAGAAGGGATTTGTTATCAACTCGGCTGAGGGTTTTATAGAAAATGGGGTCATTACCGATTGTGATACCGGAGTTTCTATAACAGGGGTCCCTTCACCGTTACTGAATCACCTTATCATTTCAGGAAATAAAACCGCTATTGAACTTACAAGAACTGGCACATCCCTATCTCTATCAAACATTTTTCAGAATGAAACAGGTTTGAAACTACAGGGTTTTTCAGGAGAGATAAAAGATAACAATATACACGATAATACAACAAACATTATATCTGAAACACCCCTAAAAATAGGGGCCAACTTTTTTGGCTCAACAAATACAGATGAGATGAAACTCAAAGGAATTGAAGTGGCACGGGTATATGATGCTAAAATCCCTCATGGAAAGGTAGTTGATGCCATCACAAACCCATACTCAAAGATGTCTCAAGAGGAAAGACAGAAAAAGGCTACAGAGCTTTTAATTGAAGGAGGAAACTATTTCAGACAGAGAAATTACGGAAAGGCAGCAACATTATTCGAGGAGGCACTAAAGGCACAGCCAAGCCCTGAAATCTATTACTATCTTGCCTTCTGTTATCAGGAGATGAAAGAGGATGAAAAGGCATTGAAGTATCTTACCGAAGGGGCAGAAAAATACCCAAAAGAATCATCCCTAAAGAGGTCTCTCGGGCTATTTTATTACCAGAAGGGAAATGAACAGGAGGCAAAAAAGGCCTTTGAAGATGTTTTAAAGCTCAATCCCGAAGACAGACAGGTAAAATTTATAATGGAAAGGTTAGCCGGAAAGTAATCGGCGGTCTATTTCTTGCTGCCTTTTTTGAAACCTATATAACAGTCAGTAAATTTATACTGAGGTCTTTATTTCTTTTCCAGATGCACTGACCCCTGTCGTCAATAACGAACAAGAACTTTTTTTCATGCTGCCATCATCATGGTATAGAAATTTTTTAAAACTCTACAGGTGATAAATAATTAAGCATTTATTACAACCTCTGGTATGGATAATCCAGTCTCTGTTATCATTTTTACTGCTTCTTCCTTAAACTCAGATGACAAAAACTGCCTTTGGAATCATCTCCATTGTGACACCTCCATGGTTAGTATATTGGATAACAATATAAGTGTATACTAAAGGCAGCATAGTATAGCCTGATACTATGACCCATGAAGGTCCTGCAAAGATTTGTCTTGACTAATCAGGGTCAGTACAGTGAGGCTTCCACACTTAAGCAATCCGACAAATCAGTTCGTCTCTTGGACATCACTGTACCGACCAGAATCTGCCTCCTACGGTACGGGTAATTTTCG
>JAOAFK010000231.1 GCA_026416315.1 Syntrophorhabdaceae bacterium
TTTATATTTTTTGCTTCAGTTCCATCCTTGTTTCTTTTAGGAATTGTAAAGGAAAGAAATAACACACCATCTTTTACCTCTCCTTTCAGATCCACTATATCTTCAGGGATTGGCCTTCCTTTCGGTATGGGATCTGCCTTTTTACCACAGGATAATGCGGTGAAAAAGATGGCAATGCTAAAAAGTATTAAGATAGCCCTTTTCTCTCTCAATTGTTCTGTCTACCTCATATAATGATGCTGAACCGATGGTCTTTCTGTTTTTAATTATATTCTTTGGCTCTATAAATGCATATACATCTTCCTCAATTATAGTGGAAAATCCTTTCATATCCATCAAGTCCATCTCATGGAGTTTTATCCCTTTATCCTCACATAAAACCACCATCTTTCCCACAATAGCGTGGGCTTCTCTAAAGGGAATGCCTTTTAATGTAAGGTATTCTGTCAGCTCAACAGCAGGCATATAGCTCTCATACACAGCCTTTTCCATTCTTTCTTTTTTTAACTCCATTTTTTCAATACAGAGACGTGCAATATCAACAGCATTAGAAACAGTTTCAATGGCATGGAATAAAGGCTCTTTGTCCTCCTGCATATCCCTGTTGTAAGTCAATGGAAGCCCTTTTAAGAGGGTAAAAAGACTAATTAGGTCACCTATAACCCGTGAGGTCTTTCCCCTAATCAGCTCAAGGGAATCCGGGTTTTTCTTGTGGGGCATCAAGCTGCTCCCTGTGCATAAACTATCTGGAAGGCTAATAAAAGAGAACTCCTCTGTAGAGAAAACAATCATATCTTCTGATAGTCTGCTTAAATGAAGCATTATCATAGCCATAGCGTATACTGTATCGAGGCAGAAATCCCTGTCAGAAACAGTATCCATGCTGTTTTCTGAAATATTTAGGAATCCGAGTTTCTCTTTCACAAATTCCCTGTCAAGGGGAATGTTAGAGCCTGCTATAGCACCACTTCCAAGAGGAAGGGTATTTATTGTTCTTTCGAGGGTGATTAATCTCTCTAAATCCCTTTTAAGCATGAAATAATAGGCAAGGATATAATGGGCAAACGTAACGACTTGAGCCCTCTGCATGTGGGTATAGCCGGGCATAAGGGTTTCTTTTTCGCTTTCAGCCTTTTCTATTATTGTTTTAAGGAGGTTTAAAATTTTTGCCTTGATCTCCTTTATCTTTTTCTTTAAAAACAATCTCATATCAAGGGAAACCTGATCATTTCTGCTTCTACCTGTATGGAGCTTTCTTGCCGTATCACCTAAAATTTCAATTAATCGTGATTCTATGTGCATGTGAATATCTTCAAGCTCTGATGAAAATTTAAATTCTCCCCTCTCTATTTCTTTTTTTATCTGCCCAAGGGCCTTTATTATTGAATCTTTCTCTTTCCTTGTAAGAATGCCTATCTTTTCAAGCATTTCTGCATGGGCAATGCTTCCCTCAATATCCTCTTCATAGAGAACCCAATCGAAGTTTATGGATGCACTGAATTTTTCCACAAGAGGGTCTGTTGTATCTTTGAATCTTCCACCCCAGAGTTTCATATTCTTTCTCCAAATATGGCAGTACCTATCCTTACCATGGTTGCACCCTCCTCTATGGCTACTTCAAAATCATTTGACATGCCCATGGAGAGTTCCTTCATGTCAAGACCAAACTCCCTGTTTAGCTCTTCCAATAATTCCCTTGTCCTTTTAAAAACCCAGCGCACTTCTTCAGGGTCTTCAACAAAAGGCGCCATGGTCATGAGCCCTACTGGTTCTATGAAATTAAGGGTTTCTATCCTTTCAATTATCTTTTTCAGTTCATCAGGACTTGCACCGTGTTTTGTCTCTTCCCCTGCGATGTTTACCTCAAAGAGGACCTTCATTTTTTTTTCAAACCTGTTGAGTAATTCCACAACTTCCCACCTATCCACAGAGTGAACATAATCAAATAACTTGGGTATATACTTTATTTTGTTTGTCTGAATATGACCTATCATATGCCATGTGGCCTTTTCATTAAAGGATTCGATCTTTTTCTTTGCCTCCTGTACATAATTTTCTCCAAAGTCTCTTAATCCTGCATCATAGGCAATTCTAATCCTTTCTATATCTACCTTTTTTGTAACACCTATTAAGAGCACATCCCTTTCTGTTCTACCTGATTTAGCTTGTGCCCTTGCAATCTTTTCTCTAATAATTTCAATAGATTTTACGATGTCATTCACGAAAGCACGCCTAAAGACAGAAGGGCTTCTGCCAGTTCACATATGGGCAGACCAACAACGTTGGAATATGACCCTTTAATCTCTTTTACCATATACCCACCCCTGCCCTGAACTGCGTATGAGCCTGCCTTACCAAGGGGTTCAGAGGTGTTTATATATCGAATGATTTCTTGGTCGGTCATTTCCCTCAAGAAAACCTTTGTTTCCACCACATCCCTGTATATTATGTCCTTTGAAATATTTAATATGCAAAAACCTGTAATGACTTTATGCCATTTTCCACTCAAGGTCTTTAGCATCCTAAATGCATCTCTTTCATCCTTTGGCTTGCCCATAATTCTGTTTTTATAAACAATCACTGTATCTGCTCCAACAACCCATTTATCAGGAAAGTGCACACCTACGCTTTGAGCCTTTTCAAAGGAGATCCTTAAAACATAGTTTTTTGGTGGTTCATCCTTTCTTTGGCTCTCATCTATCTTTGGCGGGATTATGGAAAAAGAGATGCCAAGGGTCCTTAAAATATCCACCCTTCTCGTGGACTCGCTTGCTAATATTATGGAGTCACCTTCTTTGATCTGAAACATAATTACTCCTGTTTTAGTTAGAAAAAATACATAAAAATCTTTTTAATTTCAAGGTAAATGTAAAATGAAAAGAAAATAGATTTAAAACCAAAAGGATTATAAACAGTTCTGCTTATTCAGGAACAACCGTATTCTGTAAAAAACTTATTTTTCCTTTAATTACCCTTTCCTTGTCACCTGGGTTTGCAAGTTTTATGTAAACCTCTGGCTCCTCTGAAGGTGGTA
>JAOAFK010000233.1 GCA_026416315.1 Syntrophorhabdaceae bacterium
ATGGGGGATGGATAGTATGGATTTTGTAAAAAGGGCACTCGTTGAGGCAAAAGTAGCTATAACACCTGGATATGATTTCGGAAATTTTAGGGCAGGTAAGCATGTAAGGTTTTCCTATGCAAATAGTCTTAATAGACTCAAGGAAGGATGTAGCAGGCTCAAGACATGGCTTGGGGGACTTAAATGACCCATAAAAATAAAAACACATCAAAAGACACTTCAGTCCCTCAAGAAAGATATGAAACCTTAAGAAAGTATATCATAGCATTACTTGAAGAGCATACCCTTTCAGCAAGGGAAATTGCGAGATTTCTCAAAATACCTGAAAAAGATGTGCCAAATCACATAGAACATATTAAAAAAACCTTGAACAGAAAGGAAAAACAGCTGATAATCCACTCTGCCCAATGCGAGGAATGTAACTTTGTTTTTAAAAAGAGAGAAAAATTCTCAACACCAGGAAAATGCCCCATATGCAGGGGAAGGCGAATTAGGCCAATTTTGTTCAAGATTGCAAATGGTGATCATTAATGCTTTCTTTTTTTTCTGTTTTCTATTAAACTCTTAAAAATATTTTTAGGAGAACAAAAAAATGGACAAAAAGATATGGGATATCAAATGTGTTATATACGACTGTGATGGCGTGATGTTTGATTCCCTTGAGGCAAATAAAAGGCTCTACAATCATATAGCCATTTCCATGGGTAGAGGCGAACTTACAGAGGAAGAGATAAAATACTGTCATACCCACACTGTTTTTGAATCAATTAGATACATGTTTAGAGAAGCAGAAATGCAGGAAAAGGCCCTGGGGTTTTTAAAAAATAATGTCCAGTTAAAAGACTTCATAATCTATCTCAAAATGGAACCAAACCTTACAAATGCCCTAAACATTTTAAAATCAAAAGGCATCAAAACAGCCATAAGCACGAACAGAACAACCTCAATGAAGCACATCATGGAAAGATACAACCTGTGGAATTATTTTGATATGGTAGTAACTGCCCTTGATGTTGAGAATCCGAAACCACACCCTGAATCTGTGGAAAAGATCCTTTCTAATTTTAACCTGAAAAAGGATGATGCAGTATTTATAGGTGATTCTGAAGTGGATAGAGAAACGGCTGTGTCAGCAGGGATAAAATTTATTGCCTATAAAAATAGAGAGCTACTGGCAGATGCCTTTATAGAAGACCATCTTTCTCTGATAGATTTTCTCTCAAACGGTGCTGCTCCTCGCCGATAAACTTTTTTCTGGTCAAAAGGGTATAGACAGGACCTGAAAGCAGATAAAGTGATGCAAGAACAAACAGTGTGACCTTCGGTTCTATAAAGATAATAACGATCAAAAGGATAACCGCGAGGGTGGAACGAAAGGGTTTTCCCTTAAAAAAGGGCATGTCTTTAAAACTGTAATATCTCACCTCGCTTACCATCAAAAATGCCAGCATATACACCATAATGGGCATAACTATTGTCTTTAACTCACTTTTAAAGCCAAGCCATGAATAAAACAGAACACTGCCCGCTATTGTTATGGCTGCAGCAGGGATAGGTAACCCAAGAAAATGTTTTTTCTGCGCATTATCCACCTGAACATTAAATCGGGCAAGCCTTAAGGCACCGCAGGCCACATATAGAAAAGCAGCAAGCCAGCCAAATCTACCATAGCCCTTTAATGCCCAAAGATATACAAGAAGTCCAGGGGCCACACCGAATGCTATGAGGTCGCATAAAGAGTCATATTCAACACCAAAGCGACTGCTTGACCCTGTCATCCTTGCAACCCTGCCATCGAGCATATCAAATATACCTGAAATAAATATGGCAATGCTTGCATATATGAACTTTCTATCTATGGTGGAGACAATGGAGTAGAATCCAGAAAGAAGGCTGATGGAAGTAAGTATATTGGGCAAAATATATATACCCTTACCCCTTTTCTTTCTCATGATAACCCCCTTTTTGCAATAACAGTCATGCCAGCCTTAACTCTACTATTTAATGATACCATAGTTTTGTAATTTTGTGGAAGATAAATATCCACCCGTGAACCAAATGCAATAATACCAATGGGCTCACCCTTTTTTACAGTCATACCCTCTTTTACATAGGAAGTAATTCTTCTTGCAAGAAATCCTGCAATCTGGACTACAAGTATCCTTTCGGTTTCATTCTCTATGAGTATATAATTCCGTTCGTTTTCTTTCTCTATATCCTTTTTGAAGGCAAGGCCAAATTCACCATCTATGTGAACCACTTTTCTGATTATTCCATCACACGGTGCCCTATTCACGTGTACATCTGTTAGTGACATAAAGATGCTGACCCTTGTTGTACGAAAATTTAAAAATTCTTCCTCTTCCATCTCCCTTATATCAATTATCTTGCCGTCTGCAGGTGATATCAGTGAATCTCTATTATCATCAGGGGGGATTCTTTTTGGATTTCTGAAAAAGTATACACAGAAAAGGAAAAAAATAAAACTTACTGCTGGGATGACAGGTAATTTCAAGCAAAAGAGGATTACAGTAACGCAAAGGGAAAGGGCTATGTATGCATACCCTTCCCTTGCAACAGGTATACCCCTCAACCCTTACTCCCTATCCACTTCATCATTGCCCTTAATTCTTTTCCTACCTTTTCGATTAAGTGCTCACTATCCATTTTCTTAATGGCATTATACACAGGCCTTCCTGCCATGTTTTCAAGTATCCATTCCCTTGCAAATTCACCGGTTTGAATTTCTTCAAGAATCCGCCTCATCTCTTCCCTTGTTTCTTCGTTTATGATCCTTCTACCCCTTGTCATATCTCCGTATTCAGCTGTATCGCTTATGGAATATCTCATATAGGAGATGCCACCTTCATACATGAGGTCAACTATGAGCTTTAATTCATGGAGACACTCAAAATAGGCAATCTCCGGCTGATAACCCGCCTCCACAAGGGTATCAAAACCTGCCCTCACAAGCTCAGAAACACCACCGCATAGCACAGCCTGTTCGCCAAAAAGGTCTGTCTCAGTCTCTTCTTTAAAGGTTGTTTCTATCACCCCTGCCCTTGTAGCACCTATACCTTTTGCATATGCAAGGGCCTTCTTCAATGCCTTTTTTGTATAATCCTGATAAACGGCAACAAGGGATGGTACACCAGCTCCTTTTTCGAATTCCCTTCTTACAAGATGTCCTGGGCCCTTCGGTGCAATCATTATCACATCAACATATGGGGGTGGCACTATCTGACCATAATGGATATTAAATCCATGGGAAAATACAAGGGTCTTTCCCTTTTTAAGGTTCTTTTCTATTTCGTTTTTATA
>JAOAFK010000189.1 GCA_026416315.1 Syntrophorhabdaceae bacterium
GGAGTCTGGTATTAGCATCCTTCTTTCTGAACAAAATATAAGGTCTGCCATGAAACTGATTGACAGAGTATATATAATAGATAACGGTAGAATCCGCTTTGAGGGAACTGCCTCTGAATTAGAGGCAAACGAAGAGGTAAAAAAGAAATACTTAATGGTTTGAAAAAACATAGGTATAGTTTTTAGCTTCATAAAAACATAATCAAAGATTGAATGTTAGAGTGTTTTGTTGAACATTTCATCTTTTAATGCAATTAACATTAAAATAAGCAAGCAAGATATGAAGAAAATCATATTTTTAATATTAATAGCCTTTTATCCATTTCTATCTCATGCCTCAATTTCCAATAGAGACTGTCTTGGCTGTCATGAAAAATATGAGGGTTTTAACCATGGAAATATAAATTGTGTAAGATGTCACAGTGATATAACATCCATACCCCACGATGATAAGCTAAAAAGACCTCTTTGCAAATCCTGTCACGAGACTTCTGAAAAGAATCATAAAAGAGGCGTTCATGGTAAAAAAAAGATCGTTTGTAATGACTGTCATAATGTGCATTTTTTAAACAGGGATAAAAAAACATGCATGGATTGTCATACTAATATAACCCATAAAGGGCTTCTTGCAAAAGAAAGGCATTTTAAAGTTTTTAATTGCCTTGCCTGCCATGGGGTTGCTGAAAAGGGCAATATCAATGTTCATATAGACACAAAAAATAGAGACATCATCAAAATAAGAGAAATAGACAGAGATGGAAACAAATTTTTGGACCATATAGAATGGGATAGCATGTTGCACATCCTGAAAAAAGAATTCGGTCATGCCATAGAAATAAAAAAATACTATGATGTAAAGAGATCTGACCCCCATTTAGTATCCTTAAAACCTGCAACATGCACATTATGCCACAGTGAAAAAGGAATCTTTGACCAAGCAAAAATCACAATAAAAGGAAAAACATCTCAAATCATTATCGGAGATTTCAGGATTTTTATCCATGAGCTTCCATCCATTGAAGATTATAAAAGGACAGTACATGGGAAAAAGGGAATAAAATGTTCAGAGTGCCATATATCAGATAGATATATAGATGATAAGGTATGTCTTTCATGTCACGGGAAAATATATGATGTGTATAAAGATTCAAGTCATGCAAGGGATGGGGCTGCAAAATGTACAGATTGTCATAATCCCCATAAAATAAAATCATTCAAAGAGTTAAGTGCATCTGAAAGGGTGATGATCTGTGCAAGATGTCACAAAGATTACTTAGATAACCACAGATGGCTTCCCCATACGGTTCTCCATTTCAAATATCTTGAATGTTCCTCATGCCATAGCCCTAATTCTAAAAAAAGTATTGTCTTCAATTTTGCCTTGAAAGATCCCGAAGGTTTAAGACCATTTACTTACAGAGACTTTACCAGTTTTCTCGGTGAAGGGGTAAATATAAAAAAGATTATTGATTTAGATAACGATGGGGAAATTTCATGCAATGAATTGACTACTTTTTTTAATGACATAAGAAAAAAACATAAAAAAGATGTTAGCATAAATACATCCATAGTTGTAACAGAGGTGTTCCATCATTATTCAGAAAAAAACTTAAAAACCAAAATCTGCACCGAGTGCCACTCATTAAATGCCCCTTTCTATGACTCCATGGTTATTGTTATCCCAGAAAGGGATCAAATCCATTATATCCCTGCCAAAGGTACGATCTTATCTGCATTCCCCACATCTGTTTTTGTTGATATGTGTTTGATAGGAGAATCAAAGATAAAACACAAGGATATAATGACATTTTTGATGTCAGATTGGAAGGATAAGCCAAGGATTCTAAATGAGTTTGGCTATAAACTCATTGATTTTGTAGGCTTAACCATAGTATTTTTCATCATTTCAGCAATTGGTGTACACGTCATACTAAGAATACTGGTGAAGAGATGAAGAAAACATATATACATACACTAACAATAAGGATATGGCACTGGATAAATGCATTTATTGTGATCGTTCTTATCATCACAGGGATACAGTTGAGGACACCTTCTGTTAGAATCTTTGAAAGCTATAAAGATGTGGTTCAAATACATAAATATTTCGGTTACGCCATGATCGTATCCTTTTTTTTCTGGTTATTCTACTGCCTGTTTAGCAGTAACCTAAAAAAACATTATATTTTAAGGATAGATGATTTAAGGTCAATCCCAAAACAGCTACTTTACTATACCTATTATATTTTCAAAGGCGGTGAAAACCCTCATACACCCACAAAGGATAATAAATTCAATCCATTGCAGAAGATGGCATATACTTTTATAATGCTTATAGCAACACCTATCATAGGGTTCACCGGAATACTCTTTACAGACATACTATATTTTTTTACATGGATTAAGGCTTTAGGAGGGCTTAGATTTATAGATGCAGTGCATGTAATTTTTGCTTATATATTTGCCTTCTATTTTCTTATTCATCTGTATATGTCTACTATAGGCAAGACATTTTACTCCCACATAAAAAGCATGATAACAGGATACGAAGAATAGTTTACCTGTCAACTCAAAATAGAAATGTCCTACTTTTACCAAAATAGAAATGTCCTCATTAACAATTTTTGTATTTATATAAATTATTATTCATCACTTCATCTCCGTAGTCGTCGTACTGTGGGAATGTGGTAAAGGCGAAGCCT
>JAOAFK010000073.1 GCA_026416315.1 Syntrophorhabdaceae bacterium
TTTTACACATAATTGTATACAGTATACAAAAATAAATTTGACAATTATTTTAAAAATAAAAAGGTTTTTTTAGGGGGGTATCATGAAAATTGAAAAAATTGACCATATCTGTTTTGCTGTAAAAGACCTTGAAGAGACTAAAAAAATATATAAAGATCACTTTGGATTAGTTCCTGCCTTTGAATACATCGCTGAATCAGAAAAGATAAAAGTAGCAAGGTACTATATAGGAGATGTTGCAGTTGAATTTATGGAGTCAACATCCCCTGATGGTGAAGTGGCAAAATTTATAAAAAAGAGGGGTGAAGGGGCGTATCTTATTTCTTATAAAGTAGATGATCTGACAAAGGCAATCCAAGAGCTGAGAGAAAAAAATATCGAATTAATAGATGAAAAACCAAGAGAGCTTTTCGGTACAAGATATGCTTTTGTCCATCATCCCAATAAATTACACGGTGTTCTTACAGAACTGATTGAAGGAGAATTTGATATAAACAAGAAATAAAAATAAAAAAAATTAAAGGAGTAGAAAATGAAGGCATTAATTATAGGTGGAACAGGGGGTATGGGTCAAGGTGTAGCAAGGGACCTGATAAAACAACCCCAAGTAAAAGAAGTTATACTCGGTGATATAAATGTGAATCTGGAAAGGGTTCAGGAAAAATTAAAATCAAGTGAAAAGGTATCGTTAAAGAAGATCGATGTATTCGACCATAATGGGCTTGTAAATTCCATAAAAGATATGGATATTGTAATAAACTGTGCCGGTCCTTTTTATAAAACTGCTGTAGCTGTTGCAAAAGCTGCAGTTGAAGCCCGGGTGAACTACATTGACATTTGCGATGATTATGAGGCAACAGAAATTCTTTTTGCCTCAGAAATAGATGAAAAGGCAAAAAAAGCTGGTATTACAGTGCTTACAGGCATGGGATCTGATCCTGGTACAAACAATGTCCTTGTAAAATGGTATGCAAATAAGTTAGATACCGTTGAGGAAATATACCTTTACTGGGTTGTAAGCATAGCCGAGCTTGCTGGTGCAGCATGGGACCACAGCCTCCATATGATACTCGGAAAAATCCCCCAGTTTATTGATGGTAAGATTGAATATGTTGATGGCGGCAGTGGCGAAGAAATAGAAACATTTCTTGAACCATTGGGAGAATGCTTGATTAGTTATGTAGGCCATCCACAGCCACTTACCATTCCTCGTTATATAAAAGGGGTTAAAAAGGTCGTCATCAAAGGTGCATTGATTCCTCTCTGGGTGGATAAGTTAATAAAAGAGCAGAAAGACACTGGTTTTTTGAGTAAAGACCCGGTTGATATAAAAGGAATAAAGGTGGTACCATACGATTTGACCCTTAAATTATGGGATACTATACCAAAAGGCAGGGACAACGGACCACAGGCATCAGGATTAAAGGTTATTGTAAAAGGAAAAAGAAATGGTAATGAAGTAACCTATACAGCAGATATAGTTGGAAGGATGGCTCCAGGAACAGGACTTCCTGCATCCATTGCAGCCCTTATGTTTTTTGCCGGAGATATTAAAGAAAAAGGCGTTGTTGCCCCTGAAGGATGTATTGACCCTGACAAATTTCTTGCAGAATTGATAAAAAGAGGGGCAAGGATCCATCAAACAGAAACAATAAAATCTTTGGTAAAAATTAAATAATTTTTAGTTTAATTACTTAAGAAAAAGAGGAGGAACCATGAAAGAGGCCCAGAGATTGAACATAACAAAAAGCCTTGCCCTTTATGAGGAGGCAAAGGCCCTTGTCCCTGGCGGGGTTCTTGGTGCAAGAAAACCAACGGATTTCATCATGGGTGAATATCCTATTTTCCTTGAATATGGAAAAGGTTGCCGTTTAATAGATGTGGATGGAAATGAATTTATTGATTTTCTTTGCGGTTATGGTCCTATCATCCTCGGTTACAGAGAAGAGGAAGTTGACGATGCAGTGATCAGACAGATAAAAGAAAAGGGTTTTTGTTTTTCCCTCACACAACCATATCAGAATGAGCTTGCAAAGAAATTGAATAAACTCATTCCTTCCGCTGAGTTAAGTATATTTCTTAAAACAGGTTCTGATGCAACCACGGCAAGTATTAGAATTGCAAGGGCTTACACAAACAGGATAAAGGTTATGCGATGTGGATACCATGGGTGGCATGATTGGTGCGTTGAAATGAAAGGAGGTATTCCACAAAAATATTATGAAGATGTGTTTGAATTTCAATATAATAACATTGAATCTCTTGAAAAGCTCATGGCAGTCCATGGAAAAGAAACAGCTGCTATTATTATGACACCGTTCGGACATCATTTACATCAAAAGATGCAGGAACCAAAGCCTGGTTTTCTTGAGGGTGTTCGGGCCTTAGCCGATGAATACGGGGCGGTTTTAATCTTTGATGAGGTCAGAACATGTTTTAGGCTCCGTATGGGTGGTGCTCAAGAATTATATGGGGTAAAACCAGATTTAACTGTTCTTGGAAAAGGTATGGCAAACGGATATGCCATAAGTGTTGTTACTGGAAAATATGATGTAATGATGGCAGCGGCATCTAAATTATTTATTTCATCCACTTTTTTCCCGAATAGCGATGGATATATCGCAGCCTTAAAGACAATAGAAATCCTCGAAAGAGATAAGGTTCTCGATAATATTTGGGAGAAAGGTAATAAATTTTTAGATAAAATCCGCAAGGTTCTTGAAAAATATGATACAGGCGCAGAATTATCTGGCGTTGCCCCTATGTTTTTTATTACATTTGAAACAGGAGATGCCGAATTAAGAAGAGCAAAAAGAACAGAGTTTTACACTCAGATGATAAGACGAGGCTTCTTTTTTACACCACATCATCACGCCTATATATGTTACCGACATACAGAAGAGGACCTTGACTTAACTGTTCAAGCAATTGATGAATCTCTTGCCTGCGTAAAAGAGAAATTTGATAAATAGATAAATTTCAAAGAACATAAAGGGGTCTTTATGACCCCTTTATAAAAAAATATAATAAGTCAGATAAGGAATATTATGTAAACTTTTATTTGTCTAAAATTAAGATGAATTCAATTTTGATTTTATATGTTGAACCTCCCTCTCTGATAAAAACCTATATTGCCCAGGTTCAAGGTTGCCAATAGTTATATTTCCTATTCTTATTCTTATCAATTTTAAAACAGGATGTTTTATTGCTAAACACATTTTTCTTATCATCCTGTTTTTACCTTGTTTAACAACAAATACATACCAGTTATTTTT
>JAOAFK010000094.1 GCA_026416315.1 Syntrophorhabdaceae bacterium
TTTTTTGGAAAGATTATAGAAAAAGTGGAGCCTTCTCCGTATTTACTTGTAAATGTGAGTTTCCCACCCTGAAGTTCAATCGCCTCTTTTACAAATGTAAGACCAAGGCCTGAACCTTTTATATTTTTTGTATATTCAGAAGTTGAACGAAAAAATTTATCAAATATCCTGCCTAAATCCTCTTCTTTAATGCCGTAACCGTGATCGATGACATCTATTTTTATATTATCTTTTTCATCCCCGAGTCTTATAATTACATCCCTTTCAGGAGGGCTGTATTTTATTGCATTTTCTCCAAGATTAAATATACACTGTTTTATGAGGTCTTTGTCTGCCATAATATTTTCAATGCTTTGGGGCAGTTCAGTATGTATATAAATCTTACTTGCATCTCCCAAGGGTTTCAATGCATGGGCAACCTCTTGCACCAGGTTTATAAGATTGATAGATTCTATCCTTAAAGGCTGCCTGCCTTCCTCAATCCTTGTTATGTCAAGAAATGTGTTTAAGAATCTCACAAGCCTTTCTGATTCCCTGTTTATTATTGCAGCAAAGTTCTGCATTTTCCCTGAAAGGTTTTTTGAAAGGATTTCGCTGAAACCTTGGATAGATGTCATGGGACTTTTAAGTTCATGGGAAACAACGGAGATTATATGACTCTTTAGAAGTTCAAGTTCTTTTACTCGGGTTATGTCTGTGATGAGTAAAAGGATATATGATACATCATTTACATCAAAGGATGAAAAGTCAATTTTATAGAATCTCTTTTTCTTACCGTTTATAGCCAGGGTATATGTGACTCTATTTTCTTCGAAAATAGTCCTTTTTATGGTTTCATAATCGGTTTTCTCCATTAAATGGTCGACTATTTTGTATAAAAAACCATCCATAGAAGTGGTCTCAACATGTATTGCTTTAAAGATATCAAGTGCAAAATCATTAACGATTATATTATTTCCTTTATTGTCAAAGATAAGAACACCCTGTATGTCACTCATAAGGGCCCTATCAGAAAGTTCCTTTTCAAAACTAAGCTGTCTTCCTATCTCTGTTAATATTTTTGCCTGCATGTATATGCCCTTTTTTGTAAATATTGATAATATGCCTTTTCTCGAATGAAACCCCTCTCTTTCACTGAGCTTCCATCTCAGCTTTGATTCAAGAGCCAAATATGTCTCTTGAAGCAACTTTACCGCATCATCGAACTTACAGATGTATGAGGTGATAAAAATTATGAAGATGATTATAGGGTATATGGCCGGTGCAGACCACAAATTTAGCCTTGTAAACAAAAAATAGCTAATCGCCATTATGGATACAATGAATAAAAGCCCTATATATGCAGCCCTTTTTTCGTCAATCATCATAAAAATAATAAAGCACCCCATGCCAATGACTATAGCAATGAGCCATCTTAACCATACCTGTATATCAATGATGGCATTATCCAATATAAGAGTATTCAATATATTTGCATGGACTTCCACACCTGTCATGCCTAATCTGTCTTTTAAAAACGGTGTAAGCATGAAATCAAATGTACCAGTGGCTGAGAGGCCTATAAGAGCGATTCTATTTTTGAAAAAAGAAGGGGGATATATACCATCTATGACATCTATAAAAGACACACTATCAAATGACCCATGACCGCCCACATAATTTATTCTCATTCTGTCAAGCTGTAAAATCTTATCTTTAATTTTTGTTGTCTGATCTGTGTTTATCCTCTCCCTTTTAAAAGACTTTCCAGTGATAAATTCATATAATGCAGATGTAATGGATGGAATAGTTATGTTATCCACAATAAGGGTGTGGTACACACTTCTTACAATGCCATCTACATCCTGTTCTATATGAATATGGCCTGTATGTTCTAAAGGGCAATGAAAAGGTGGATATTTTATCCTTTTTCCATCCTCTATAAGGATAGGGAGAAAGACATTTCCATGCTTTTTTATT
>JAOAFK010000096.1 GCA_026416315.1 Syntrophorhabdaceae bacterium
GCCCCATGACATACCATATATAATTGAACTAATAAAACATGCGAATAATATCCAAATTGAAGGTATAATGAGCCATTTCTCTGCCTCTGAGATACGGGATGAATACGGTCTAAACCAGATAAAAAAATTCCAGGAAATAATTGATCTTTTCAGAAAAAATAAAATAGAGCCTAAATTCATCCATATGGCAAACAGTGGAGGTATAATAAACTATCCTGAGGCACATTTCAATATGGTGAGGCTCGGGATAAGCCTTTACGGATCTTATCCGGATGCGACAATGAAAAATAAGGTTCAATTAAGACAGGCCATGAAACTCACTTCAAAAATAGCTTTAATCAGAGAATTTTCAGAAGGAAGCTTTTTGAGCTATGGCAGGACATTCAAGACAGAGAGGCCATCGAAAATAGCATACATACCTGTTGGATATTCTGATGGTTACCCAAGGGCTCTATCCAACATAGGTGTTGTATTGATTAATGATACAAGATGTTGTATTGTAGGAAGGGTATGCATGGATTGGATCCTTGTGGATATAACAGACTGTCCTCATGTAAGGATTGGCGATGAGGTGATTCTTTTAGGATATGGAGATAAAGAGGCCATCACAGCCGATGAAATAGCGGACCTTGAAGGTACAATACCCTATGAAGTGTTATGCAGGCTTTCAAAAAAGATAAAGAGGTGCTATATTGATTAACCTTTTTGGTTTAGAGAGAATCTTTAACCCCATCAACGGCATATTAAGAGAATTAGGCGGTATGGGTCTCATGTTTTTAAATAGTATCCTTCTTGCCTTTAGAAAGCCTTTAAAATTCAACTATATTTTTAAACAAATGGAATTCATAGGTGTTAAATCCTTGGGTGTTGTGGTGATTACAGGGACATTTACTGGTATGGTCCTTGCTTTGCAATCTTATTATGGATTCAGAAAATTTGGGGCAGAGGGCCTTGTGGGTACTACAGTGGCATTAAGTATGACAAGGGAGTTAGGTCCTGTCCTTACAAGCCTTATGGTCACAGGAAGGGCAGGCTCTGCCATGGCAGCAGAACTGGGCACCATGAGGGTTACAGAACAGATAGATGCCTTAATCGTTATGGCCCTAAACCCTATTAAATATCTTGTTACACCACGGGTGATAGCCTCTTTCTTTATGCTGCCGGTTCTCACCATTATTTCTGATTTTGTCGGTATTGTGGGGGGCTGGCTTGTGGGTGTGAAGCTTCTTGGTATAAATGAAGGGGCATTTATAAATAAGATGGTTAAATATGTGGATCTTGAAGACATATATAATGGGCTTGTGAAGGCAGCCTGTTTTGGTATTATCTTAAGCGTTGTGGCATGTTATAAGGGGTTTCATACAACAGGCGGGGCTGAAGGGGTGGGAAGGTCCACCACAGAATCAGTCGTTATTTCGAGCGTCTCAATCCTTGTTGCCGATTATATACTTACTTCATTGATGTTCTGAAGATGGATGATAAAAAAACGGCAATCAAGATAGTGGATCTCCACAAAAGTTTTGACAGCCAGAAGGTCCTTGACGGTATAAATCTTGAGATACCCCACGGCGAAATAACAGTAATCATTGGAAAAAGCGGTGGTGGTAAAAGTGTGCTTATGAAACACCTTATAGGCTTACTTAAACCTGATAGAGGTGAGATCTGGATAGACGGACAGGACATTACAAAACTTAAAGAAAAGGAACTAAACGAGGTGAGAAAAAAATTCGGCATGCTTTTTCAGGAGGCAGCCCTATTTGATTCCATGAATGTTTTAGATAATGTTGCCTTTCCATTGAGGGAGCACACAAAATTATCTGAAAAAGAAATAGTGCAACTAACAGAGGAAAAATTAAGGAGTGTTGGCCTTGCGGGATTTGGCTACAAGATGCCTTCAGAATTATCAGGGGGCATGAGAAAAAGGGTTGGACTTGCAAGGGCATTGATAATGGACCCTGAAATTGTGCTTTTTGATGAGCCAACAAGTGCCCTGGATCCCATAATATCCCTTACCATACTTGATTTAATAAAAGAGACACAGGAACGGTTTAAAAAGACGTATGTTGTTATAAGCCATGATATACTTGGTATGTTCAGGATTGCCCACAGGGTTGCCATGTTATATAACGGTAAGATCATAGAATATGGAACCCCGAGGGATGTGAAAAAGAGCGAAAAAGAAGAGGTAAAAGAATTTTTAAAAGCCACGGGAATCCCTGGCTTTTAAGGAGGTTTATTATGAACAAGGGTAGACTTTCTCCGGAATTAAAGGTAGGCATAGTGGTGCTTATTGGGTTTATCATCCTTTTTTATATGTCCGTTAGGATTGGTAAATACGGTGCATTAGGTGAAAAGGGCTATGAACTAAAGGTGTATCTTGAAAACGCAAACGGCATTGACTCAAAATCACCTGTCCTCATAGCAGGGGTTGAGGTAGGTAGGGTGATAAGCGTAAGGCTTGAGAATTTTAAGGCCCTTGTGAGAATTATTGTCAAAGAAGGGGTCCAGGTGCCTGCTGACAGCACAGTAGCCATCAAGACCCAGGGTGTTCTCGGTGATAAATTCCTCGAGATCATTCCCGGAAAAGATAAAAAGATGCTTTCTTCAGGGGAAATAATAAAAACAGTTAAAACATCCCCAGACTTTGACGAAATTTTTACCCAGGTGAGCACTGCTGCAAAAAAATTCGGTGATACTATTGGTGAATTTCAAGGTCTTATCGGCGATAAAGAAAAGGCAAATATAAAGAATAGTATAGAAAATATTCAGGCTATAACAGGAGAATTCAAAGAGATCATCAAAGAGAACAAACAGGGCATAAATAGTGTGATAGCAAATGCAGATGATGCATTAAAAGGACTAAAAAAGATCGTTGGTGATGTGGAGGCGGGTAAAGGAAGTCTTGGTATGCTAATAAAGGACGAAAAGCTGTACACCGATGTAAAGGAGACAATGGGTGCATTAAAAAATATTTCCAAGGACATAGAGGAAGGAAAAGGTTCACTGGGCAAGCTCGTAAAGGATGACTCACTATATAATGAAGCAAGGGATACAGTGAAAAATTTAAAGGATATTACAGATGGTATAATTAAAGGAGAGGGCACATTAGGCAAGCTTGCAAAGGACGAGAGTCTGTATGTAGAAACAGAGAGGGCAATGAAAAAACTTCAAAAGGGCGCAGAAGGTCTAACAGAGTCGACACCCATTACAATTCTCGGTACGATCTTCAGTTTTATATTTTGAAACGCCTATTTTTTTTAATTATATTCTTTGTCCCTGTTTACGCCAGTGCATTCTGGCCACTCATGTGGGAATTAGATGGTGAAAAACATTTTTTAGGACCTATTTTTTCATACAAAAGGGATGAAAAATCAACCGCCCTAACGATAAGGCCTCTTTTTTCTTATGATTCTCGAGATGGTGGTGTGTATAGATACATTTATCCCCTTGGAAAAAGCACAGAAGAATTCTCCTATTTTGTTCCTTTTTATATGAGAAGAAAAGAAGATGATAAAGGTTATACATCTATTTTTCCTCTTTTTTGGGGAAAATCAGAAAAAGGGGAATATGCTGGTATATTTCCCATTTATGGACAGCTTTACGACAGGTTTAATAAAGATGAGATGGGCTTTTTTCTGTGGCCCATTTATAGCTATTCAGAAACAGATGGTGCAAGAAAGACAAATATCCTGTGGCCATTTTTTGCTATATACTCTGGCAGGGAGAAGGGCATGAAATTCTGGCCCGTTTTTGGATATAGAGAGGTTGAGGGTGTAAGCAAATCAGGATTTTTTCTCTGGCCTGTCTTTTTCAAGACAGAGAGGGGATTAAACACAGACGACCCCATTTATTCCTTCTACGCAATTCCTTTCTATATGGATGCAAAATCGAAAAAAAGGGAGTTTAAGTCCATCATGTGGCCTATATATACAAAGAGCAAGACAGAATATAAAACAGAGTTAGATATATTATGGCCATTATATAAAAAGATTGAAGGTGATGACAAAGAGGGATTCAGTCTCTTTCCCATATACACCTATGAGAGAAACGATAAAGATGAAAAATATTCATTCCTGTGGCCTATTTATAGAAGTAATGAATGGTATGCTGTAAAAGAGAAAAACATAAATAAGTCGTTTTTTTTGCTGAACAGATATATAGAAGATGAAAATGGCAAATTACAAAACATATGGCCTTTTTTTGAACACAGAGAAAAGGGGGATGATTACAGTTTTTACTTTCCTTCCATACTTCCTTTTCGGGTAGAGGCTCTTGATGTAATGATAAAGCCTTTGTTGACCCTTTATGAGAGAAAGAAAACAGGCGACAAGGTTATAGACAATTTTTTATACGGATTATTTACAAAGGAAGAAACCCCTGAGACATGGAAAACCCGGTTTGCCTTTCTTTTTGAGATAAAAAAAGACCCTGATGGTGTAGGTTTTGAATTTCTTTCAGGTCTGTTTGGAGTGGATAAAAAAAGGATAAAAATCTTCTTTATGCCCATTGAAAGGAGAATAGATTAAAGAATCAACATAATCTATTCCCTTGCTTCAAATAGATAATAAAACCTCTCTTTAAATGCCTCTGGAGTTAGGTTTGTCACACGGGCTATTTCTTTTAATCTTTCTGGCTCAAAATCATCCTTTTCAAGCCTTATCATATAGTTTCTTGCCACCTCATATGATTGAGATGTTATATCCACGTATCTTACCTTTGCCTTGCCTGTGTTATAATCAAAAAGTTCCACAAACGGGATGGGTCTTATATTACCTTCATAAAAGGCAATCAGGGCACCGGTTCCACCCTTTAAAAGAAAATGAATGGCACCATAACCTAAATTCCTCGTATACTCTATATCAAATGGTATGGGTTCTGCTGCCCGCAATTCATAGCCTATATTCTTATCCACTATGGTTACATTGATACCAAAGGACTTTAATGTTTCAAGGACAAAGTTTTTAAGAACCCTTCCCAAAAGTATATCGGATAGCCTGAGCCCACCCTTTTCATCAGTTTCAAGGTCTTCATATTTACTCAGCTCATCCTTATCGAACTTTTCAGATATGCCTTCTGCTATTATGGCAACTCCGTGGTCTCTACCCATGGATAGTCTCTTTATGATGGATCCTGTAAGAATGTCCGCTGCCTTTTTAAAAGAGAGTTTCTTTTCGGAAAATTCCTCGGGTATCAAAGTAATGGTTGCACCTGCTGCCTTGCCGATACCTAAGGCAAGATGGCCTGTATGGCGACCCATGGTTGTAACAAAATACCATCTACCCATAGTTCTCGAATCTTCCATGATATTTTTTACTATTTCTACACCAATATGTCTTGCCGTCTGATAACCAAAGGTTGAAAAGCCTCCTGGCAGCGGTATATCATTATCTATGGTCTTGGGGGTATGCACGACATTTATAGTTCCTCTTGCCTCCTGCTCAATCCACTTTGCCATAAAAAGCGTTCCTTCACCGCCTATTGTAATAAGGTCCGTTATACCTATCTTCTTTAAAGTGGACATGAGGGTCTTAAAATGCTTTTTCACATCATGGGGTGCGTCACGGGATGTCCTCAATATTGAACCACCTGTTGTATGTAGACGGGAAACAAGGTCTATAGTTAAGGGGAGGACACTTTTTGTATCACCTTCGAGGAGAGGTTTAAATCCCCCTACTATACCAACAACCTTTCTTCCATGGTTTATGGCCTCGATAGTAGCTGAACTTATTACACCGTTTATACCGGGGGCAGGACCTCCGCCAACAACGATACCTATCAGACCTTTATTCATAATAACCCCCTTTTATCATGTATTGCTCTTTGAAACTTATTTTCTTCTTTGGTGTCTTGTCCTTCTTCTCAATTTTTTATATTTGTGTTTTCTTATTTTTTTCCTCCGCCATTTTAAAACACTTCCCATTCTTCCTTTCTCCTTTTATTTATTATTATATACATGTCACTTTATTCGACTTAAATAGCAGTAATCAAATATTCAATTCGGTTATATTACAAAAAAATTCTACTGTAAGCAATGAAATTGTGCAAATGAATTTATCCTTGATTTGATATTCAAAATAGTCTAAATTTTCACGACAGATTTATGGATGTTAAATTAACAAAAGAAGAACTCGCTCGATACAAAAGACAGCTCATTATGCCTTCAATTGGTAAAGAAGGTCAGAAAAAGCTTAAAAAAGCAAGGGTGTTTATTGCTGGTTTTGGAGGTCTTGGCTCCATTTCTTCACAATATCTTGTGGCAGCCGGGATTGGGAGTATAAAGATCATAGACAAAGATGTTGTGGATATTTCAAATCTTAACCGCCAGATCATCCACTGGACACAAGACATAGGAAAACAGAAGGCACAATCAGGACTCTATAAATTAAAAAATCTAAACCCAAACTGTAATATTGAAACAATTACAGCAGAATTAAACGAGACAAATGCATTCGAATTGATAGGTAATGTATCTGTTATTGTTGATGCCACAGACAATATCAAGACGAGAAAGATCCTTAATAAGGTATCTGTTGCAAAATCCATACCTTTTATATATGGTGGTGTTGATGGATTCAGCGGAATGGTCACAACATTTTTACCACCTAAAACACCCTGCTTTGACTGTATATTTCCCAGGGATGTTAAAAAGAAAGGCTTAATTGGCGTAATTGGGCCTTCACCTGGCATAGTGGGAACTATACAGGCCATGGAGACAATAAAGATAATACTCGGCATTGACGGCACCCTTCAAGGGAGGCTCCTTTATTTTTCAGGAACGGACATGGTTTTCAGAGAGCTGTCCATAGAAAAAAATCCCGATTGTTCCACATGCGGTCACCGATAATAAAATTAAAATTTTAAAAAAGGAGTGATTTTTTAATCCCTGATTTTCTTTCTATCCTTCTTTGTACTGCCTCCAAGAATATCTCTTCTGTTCCCCAAATCTCAATACTTCTTCTTGCCCTTGTAATGGCAGTATAGATCAGCTCCCTTGTAAATATTTCAGATGTCATATCAGAGAGAATGAATACAACATCATCAAATTCCGAACCCTGGCTTTTATGGACTGTAATGGCATAGGCAGTTTCAAAATCAGCAATCCTCGGTGGTGCAACCTTTCTCAACCCCTCCTCTGTTTTAAAAAAGACCCTCAAAGCATCCTTATCTTCAGGGTCTTCAAAGGCAATGCCCATATCGCCGTTAAATAATTTTAAAGCATAATCGTTTGTGGTTATCATTATTGGCTTTCCTTTATACCATCTTTTTTTTGTGGTTTTGATGAGCTTTTTCTCCCATAATATATTTTCTATAAGCTCATTTAAACTTATAACACCATAAGGTCCGTGCCTTAATGCGCATAAAACATGAAATGCTTCAAAATTTTTAAAGGCCTCATCAATATCTCGGGCATTTATATACGAGCCATATCGCTCAATGATATATTTCTCCACCATCTCTTTTAGATAAAAGGGTGATTCCATCTTACGCCATCTTATATCTTCAAACCTGCCTTCTTTTAAAAGATCCAATGCCTCTAAACCTTCTCCCTGTTTTACAAGTTCGCTGAGTCTTCCAATGCCGCTGTTTTCTCCAAAGCGGTAGTTTTTCTTTAAAATCACAATTGCTCCAGCAACATTTTTAATAGCATCGCATATATCCCCAAATACACTGCCAGGCTCCACAGATGAAAGCTGGTCCTTATCCCCAACAAGAATGAGTTTTGTTTGATCCCTGGTGGCCTCCAATAGTTTTGACATAAGGGGTAAATCCACCATGGATGCCTCATCCACTATGATTACATCATAAGGCAATGGGTTATTCTCATTATACTTAAATTTCTTTGTCCTATACGATGAACCTAATAACCTGTGAATCGTTATGACATCTTCGGGTATCTTTTTCTTTATATGTTCACTGCAGTTTATCCTTTCCTTTATATCCTTTATCATCCCCTTTAATCTCGCTGCTGCCTTTCCTGTGGGTGTTGCAAGGGCTACAGACAAATCGTTTGAGGCTATTTCAGCTAAAAGGCCAAGTATCTTTGCAATGGTGAATGTCTTACCTGTTCCAGGACCACCTGAAATCACAAGGAAATTGTTTTCTATGGCATTTAATGCTGCCTCCCTCTGGAGGTCTATCTCATCTCTTTTTATTTCTGAAAAGAGCCTATTTATTACGGATTCCATTAAGGATCTATCGAAATTTCCTGGTTTTGTTTTCACCTTCTTTAAAATTTTCTCAATAAAAATTTTTTCGTAATGCCAGTAGCGATTAAAATAGAGCATATTGTCTTTCAACACAATAGGTCTAGCCTCTCCTGATGAACCCACCACATCAGATGCCTTTAGTGCATCCATCCATGGCTCCAAAGGAGGGCAACTTATATAAACAGGTGGTTCATCTTCATCTAAGCAGAATTCTCGTCCTGCTAAATCTGTCAGGTCAATACAGATATGGCCCTTTTCAACAAAATAGCTCAAAAGCCCGCAGGCAAGCCAGAGATAATATCTTTCTTCTTTAGTTAGATCACCTGAAAAAGAAACCATAAAATCTGCAAAGTATCTGTGTATACCTTTAAAGCCAGTGTAATCTGAATAAAACATCTTATCTAAACCGCCTTATATAACTGTCTAACTCTTCAATAAGTCCTTTTTCTGGCAAATCAAAAAAAACACCGCAGTCATCTTTTGGATTTATGCCACGAATGAAGATATAAAAAATGCCTCCGAAATGTTTTTCATATGCATAGTCTTTTTTTCTAAAAGATAAAAGGCTATGCAGTGCAAGGGTATAAAGGTGATACTGTAAAAAATAATATTGATCTATCATCACTCTTTTTAAGTTTTCCATGCCATAATCCTCTATGCTATTCCCGAGAAAGTTCGATTTCCAATCAACTATATAGTATCTACCATTATACTCAAAGACCATATCTATAAATCCCCTCATCATACCATAGGCAGGACTAAACCCGAGTGTTTTTATAATCTCGTTAAAGTCTGTTTTATCTGAAAGTTTTTTATATTTATCAAATATATGTCCCAGTCCAGCCTTATCAATGAGGCTTATAGGAATATAGAACTCCAGTTCATTGAGCCTTCTATCGTTATCAATCTTTGACAGGTTGAATGTATCTTTATCTGATTTTAGGGATTTTTTCACCAGTTCTTTAACCATATTGTAGATCGCATCCAGCCAGTCCTTTTCAAAACCATACTCTGTGAGTTTATCTTCAATAAGCCTTCTCAACTCTTTATCATCATTTAATGTAAAATCTAACTGCATAAGTACATCGTGTATAAATAGACCAGCCTTTGTTCCCTGAGGGAAACTGAATATATCTTTTTTATCCATGGGTTTTATATACAACAATGGATAATCCATCTTTAAACCTTGGTCCCTATCCGGTAGTTCGGCATATTCTTTTTTTTCTGCTACAAGAGAAGAAAAACTCACAATACCCCAGGTTTTATCTATTGTGCCTGTAAATGTCCTTGGACTCAAAAGGTAATTTTCTACAGCACGGGGTATATATCTTTTACCTTCACAATCAGCTATAGTTATGATCTCTATAGTCCCTTCAGATTTTTCAATAAGTCTGTTAAGTATTGATTTCACATCATCATCTGAGAGGTCTTTCATGTAATTTTTCAGTTTTTCTATTGAAAATTCTATATGACTTTTATGACTTTCTCCGTGGGAATAAAGAATATACGCAAGGCCTGAGTCCTCTGATTGATTTATTCTACCCCATACGAGGTAACACCTCTTTTTTGCCCTCGTCAAGGAAACATAGAGCAGTCTTATATTTTCTGCAAGTTCTTCCATTTCCATGGATTTCTTTGATGATTCATCAGGATATGGACGGATATCTATGGTGAGACTGTAATCTTTATTTTCATCATGATAAAGAACTGTTTCATCTTTATTAGATTTTCCCTTACTCCAGTTAAAGGGACAGAAAACAATAGGAAATTCAAGGCCTTTACTCCTGTGAATCGTTAGAATTTTTACGGCTTCTTCATCGGTCTCAAGCCTCAACTGATATTCATCTGAGATGGAACTGTGCTCCAGTTCTATTTTGTTGCTTAGCCATTTCAATGCACCCTCTATATTCAATCTATGCTTGATACACGCCTTGTGTAAAAGTTCTATGAGATGCAAAACATCTGTTAATCTTCTTTCCCCATTCTCCATTGATATAAGCCTGTTTTTTACACCTTCACGAAGGATGAATGTTCTTGCCATGGTTATAAAACCAGACTTTAGCCATAGATTCCTATAAAATTCAAATTTTTCCAGATGTTCATTCCATTTTTTTTCATCCTCTATTATCTCTATAAGACGATCACCATTCATACCCATTATATCTGTAATGAGGGCTGCCTTTATTTTCGATTCATCATTGGGTTCGCAGATAGCAGAGATAACCTTTAATAGTTCTACTGCCTGATCTGTTGAAAAGACACTATCAGTGGTGTATATAACGCCAGGTATACCAGCCATATTCAAGGCCTTCTGTATCTTCTTTGCCTCCTCATTTTTTCTTGCAATAACGGCTATATCTTTTGCTGTTAAAGGCCTGTCATCTATTATCACCTTGCCTTTATCAGCCATTTTTAAAAGCCTCACAATCTCATCTGCAATGGCCTTTGAAATTCTATCTATTGCCTCGTTTACCTTTATGGGCTTTTTATACTCAATACTTTCTAAAAAACATATTTTTAGCGGTGATGGGTCACTCATTCCGTTTATTATTAAATCGGCCTGCTTATCTGTCCTTGCTGACATAGGAGGTTTAAAATCAAGGCCTTTAAAAATGAAAGGGTCTTTTATGTTTCCAAAAAGAGTATTTACTGCCTTTAATAACCTCTCAGAAGACCTGTAATTGAACTCAAGGGTAAAGCGTCTTGACGCATCATTTGCTGCCTTTATATATGAAAAGATGTCTGCACCTCTGAAACTGTAAATGGATTGTTTTGGGTCTCCTATTATGAATACGGTCGTATTCCCTTTTTTATAAATATGTCTTATGATTTCGTATTGGAGGGGGTCTGTGTCCTGAAATTCATCGACGAGTATTGCTTTGTACCTTCTACTTATTTCTTCTGCAAGGTTTTTGCCTTCGGGTACAGAGATTGCCCTATGCACATCAAGAAGCAGGTCATCAAAAGAACGGATATTGTTTAATTGTTTTCTTTTAATCAGTTCTTTTCTCACATAATCCATCAACATCTTTTTTAAAAAGGTGATCTTTATATCATAAAAGGCTGAAAGGTCTTCTGCATGTTTTCTCAATGTGTCACATATTTTAAAAAAAGGATGTTCTTGCCACATCCTCTCCTTATGGAGGGTGTTTTCAGAGATACACATGTCATATAGGTATTGAAATCCTTCAGGTAGAGGCAAGGGATATCTTGAATGAAAATATTCATCCATTTCATCGAACATGGCTATGAGCTTTTCTTCACTGTCTTTCTTTTTCTTTGGGGAACTCTTCCGTTTAAGAAAATCATACAAAGATTCTTTTGATTCCGCCCATTTAGTTGATGCTTCTTTGAAGACCTCAAGGCATTCCCATTCCAATTTTTTTTGTTTTTCCTTTGAATAATCACTTAAGTCTGGCATACCATCAACTATGAAGGCAGATGGATTTATAACTAACTTCTTTGCAACACTGTATAGACTATTGATATTTAATGTCTTAAATGCGTAGTTCAAAAAAAACTTCGATTCGTAAAAGACCTGTTTTCTCCAAAAGTCCTTTACAACTTCCCATAAAAGGTCATAATCTTCATCGGCCATCTCTATATCAAAAAGGCAGCGGCTTTCAAAGGCATGTTCCTTTAAAATCCTTAAACAAAAACCATGGATAGTAAAGATGGCCGCCATGTCAAAGCTATTTAAGGCGTCTGTGAGAATCGCTATGGCATGTTCTTTATCTTTTGTCTTGCCAATAAGTCTTTCTAAAAACCCGTCATCGGCTTTTCCTGTTGTAAATGCATCTACTGTATCTTTTAACCTTGCCCTGATTCTTTCTTTCAGTTCATTTGTTGCTGCATTCGTAAAGGTGATAACAAGGATGTCGTTAACATTCAGATTAAATTCAAGAAGGAGCCTCACAAATAAACTCGAGATTGTATATGTCTTCCCTGTACCTGCACTCGCCTCAACAAGATTCAGGCCAGCTACTTTTGATAAGGATGTCTCAAGGGGGTCAAAAATATCTGTATTCTTCATTTAATAGCCTCAATGAGGGGTCCAAACACCTCTTTTGAAAGGCGGATAAATGCCTCATCAAGAGGGTCTGTGTCTTTAAAACACGCATAGTAATACGGGTCATCACCCTCGGGTTCTCTATAGAAATTCTTTTTTTCCCATATATCCTTTGCAGATTTAAGGGCATCCCAGTGATCCTTTTTCTTTAACTGTTTCATATATGTATAAGATGTTTCTGGAAAAAGTTTAATGGGTGACTTCATGCCTTCATTGTAAATATTTAGAAGTTTTATAATTAAATCTTTGGCATTGCCAACAGGCCTAAAAATATATTCTTTTTTTGTGGATAAAAAAATGGAACTACCTTCACCAAGAAGGTTAAAGAACAGATGGTCAATCCACATTTCAATGAGATATTTTGCCTTTATATCTTTTGAGGGTCTATATTTTACAAGGCCATAACTGTAAATATTATTAAGCGTCACATTTATCTTCATGTTATTCCATTCAAAAATGAAATCAATAGGGTCTTCTTTATCTGTTAAATATCTTTGAATCTTTTTATAAAAACTCTCTGCCCTTACACTTACATTGTCAAGGAGGACTCTGCCTGGTATTGCAGGTGGCAGTATACCCTCAGCGTGTATGGTTTTTTTTGTCTTATCAAGGTCTTTGAGGGATACGAGACTCTCTATTAATCTCTCCTTTATTTTAAATTCATCAAGGTTATTAAATTCTATAGGTTCATCGTCATCTAAAGTAAATTTTATTTCCTCTAAAAAGATGCCGAGCCTGTTATGGAAAAAATATTTAACGGGGTGCCTGAAAAAACTTTTGAGCTCTCCATTGGTAATATGCTTTATTTCAACGGGTCTATCTTTTAGTGCCCTTACAAAAAAAGGTGTGATTTTATATTTTTTCTTAAGCATAGTTAGCGCCGTATCATAATCTTCTTTTGAATAATTAAAAATAAGGGAATCTTTATGAAAGTATTTTGGACTAAATGACTGAATAGGATGTTTTTTCCATATAATCTCAAAAGGGTGTTTGTCTCTATGATAAAATCCTTTTTCGATATAGTCAATAAGCTCGCTCACCACAACAGAGGGAGGTATTAAGCTACCATCTTTTATGCTCTGTCCTGTGTAGCTGATATACAAACAGAGCCTTGCAGAAAGTATTGCCTCTAAAAAGATGTATCTATCTTCATCCCTTAATGAACGGTCACCCCTTCGAGGAAATCTTCCCATCAAATCAAAATTAGTATGTCTTGATGGCCTTGGAAATGCGTCATTATTCATCCCGATAAGGGCTATAACCTTAAAAGGGATGCTCCTCATAGGAAGCATCTCGCAAAATGTTACACCTCCTGTGATAAAGCCTGTTGTATATTCCCTTATGCTGAGTCTGGCCTTTAGATAATAGAGGATTACATGAAAAGATACAGGCATCTCAAAACCATATGAGTGTGTTATCTTTTTAAGATTCAGCACTGTCTGTCTTATAAACTGGATGTATCTTTCTGTTTCATCATTTACTACGATGAAGGTATCAAGGATACCCATTAGTATATCTGACCAATCGTCAAGCTGCCTTGGAATTGTCATCTTTTTTGAATAATCAAATAGGGGGAAGAGGAAATCGAGAAATTTTTTTAGGGTATCCACATAATCCCCTTCCATTTCATCATACGGCAATATCCCCTTAAACAGTTCACCATCTTTACTGAACATGGCATAGCCAAGAAGCAGCCTTTCAATACCTGCCTTCCAGCTATTTTCTTTAAAGGCGGGATTATCTAAAAATCTTCGATGAAATTCATCAATGCCCCATCTTATATTTATATCGTTTATCCATTTTAAAATGTTTACAATATCAGTCTCATTTAATTTAAATTTCTCTTTTATTAACGCATCATCCAGCACATCCATTATGTCTGATGCGTAAAAACGGCTTACAAAAAGATTCAATATCTTTAAAAATAAACTCACAACAGGGTTTTCACTGGATGCCTTTCTATCTGCTATGGAATATGGTATCCATTCCTTTTCTCCATAATGGGCATCAAACACTGCGGATATAAAAGGTGCGTATGCCTCTATATCAGGGGTCATAACAAGGATGTCCTTTGGTTTCAGATCTTTATATTTTTCAAAGAGAAACAATAGATTGTTGTGTAATACTTCAATTTCTCTTAAGGCAGAATGGCATGAATGTATCTGAATAGATATATCATCATCAGAAATTAATGTTCTTTCTGTGTCTTTACCCCTTTGTACGAGATGAAAAATATCGGATTGTATTGCAGTTAAGAGGTTGTGTGCCTCAAATTCACAAAATAGCTCATATTCCTCATCCATATCATCGATTAATGCATCAAAAAAATCCCTCCCCATCTTACCCATGGATGCAAGAAGTGGATTGCCCGTCTCAAGATGAAGCTCGTCTTTATCTTTTTTTCTTACTATGCCTTCAGGTACTATATCACCCCAGTACTTATATGTAGGGTTTAAAAAGAATAGATGGACATCAATAATGCGCGAAATGGCCTTTATGACTTTCAGATGATAATCAGGTAGAGCAGAGATTCCAAACACAGATATCCTCTCAGGAAGCTTGTTTTCTTCTATACAAAAACCCTTTCTCCCAATCTCCTCTAAAAAATCATACAAGATAAATACCCTGTTTTTTTCTTCATTGCCTTTTATTAAATGGTGCCAGAGGATTTGCTGCCAGTCAGTGGGATTTTGTTTATGCCACCTGTATATCATTTCATGTCTATAGACTGTATATCTATCAAAAACATTTGCTATCTGTTCTGAAAGCTGAAATGTTTTTAGCTGGATTTCGTTATCATAAATATATTGTTGGATCTCCTCGAATTCAGGTATATCTTTCAATACTGACAGTATCTCCATGATGTGCCATGCCATATTAGGAGGGGAAAAAAGTTCCATATCTGGGGTTTTCCCTGTTACCCTTTTAAACATTTCCCATACAAAGTTATCAGGAAAAGGAAACATAAAGTTTGCCCATACTCCGAATCTCTCTGCGAGCTCCATGGAGAGCCATCTCTCCATACCCTTGCTCTGAACTACAATTATCTCGGGTTTGAAAGGTGATGATAGGGGTTTCTCAAGAACAGATGCAAGGGCATCTACAAGGATTTCAAGGCGGTTGCCATGATAAATTTTAAGGCCAGGCATAATCCTAAATAACTATATTTGAGTTCATATTGTTTTTCAAGAAATGTAATAAATGTTAATGCTCGTTATCAAGCACCTTCCCATCTTTTAAAAAGGGCATGTTCAATGTGGAAAATGTCGAGCACCTTTCCAATGGTGTGGTCTATCAAATCCTCAATCTTTTTCGGAAAATGATAAAAAGCCGGCACAGGAGGTAAAACTATACCCCCTAAATCTGCCACCTTTAACATAAGTTCAAGATGCCCCTTATGAAAGGGCGTCTCCCTTACAACAAGGACAAGGGTTCTTCTTTCTTTCAAAACAACATCTGCGGCTTTTATAATCAGATTATCATTATAGGAATGGGCAATCCCAGAGAGAGTCTTAATCGTGCATGGAATAACTACCATCCCGTCTGTCTTAAAAGAGCCACTGGATATAGGTGCAGCAAGGTCATCTACGCTGTATACCCTCGAGGCAAGACTTTCCACATCCTTGATATCATAACCTGTTTCTAATTCAATATTTTTTTTACCTACTTTAGATATTATTAAATGGGTCTCTACCCCTGCTTCTTTTAATACCTCAAGAAGTCTTATTCCGTATATCACCCCTGTGGCACCTGTTATGGCTACGATAATCTTTTTCATATTCTAAAATCTCCTCTATGATCCTATCTTCAATTTTTTTACACAGTTTCATAATCTCATCTATATCTTTAGATTCAAGGTTATCCCAGTGCATCCCTGCGACAACAATGACCTTTCTGTTCAGTCTTTTAGAAAGCCCTTCAGACATCTCTTTTACAACGATATCCTCTTTATGTCCTAAAAAAGTAAATACAGAACTTGTTGAACTTACCTTTTTTGCGTCCTTTATACTTTTTCTTGGTTGTGCTATTCCAATAGCACCAATATGTTCAATCCCCCCACTGATAGTAACAAGTAAATCATAACCCATTAAAATCACCTGGACACTGATTTCAAAACAATTGATTTTTTCTGTTATGTTTAGATTTTCCACGGATTACGCCATATTAACTCTTGATAAATCTTATTTTTATATCAATTATCCACTTTCATGAGTATAGCATACTTGTGAAAAAAACAGAAAAAATAACATGCAGATAAAAAAATTTTGCCATAGATAGCTTTAATAAAAGGATATTAAATTATTTTCGCAGAAACTTTAAAGCATACAAGAGATTATAAAGATGTGCCTGTAATAAAATATTTTTTTAAAAGGCCTTCATGGCATAAGGCGAGACCTTATATATTTCGTTATCCTTTTTAAGTCCTCATCAGAAATCTTTGAAAAATTAAGGCCATCTCCATCAAGATAAGGGACAAGATGCATGTATATATCACGGGTTAAACCACCGTACTGACCCATAAATGAATTTATACGGGATGATAGACTGAATTCGAGTTTTGCCCGATTTTCTAAATTCAGATACGCATCTATCTGAAAAAGCATCCTATTTCTATCTTGAGGTAGTTTTCCGTTTACATCGAGAAGATTTGTAGCACTATCACTTACAATTGTCGTCTCTGTCTCTGTGTTCTCAATGATTATCCTTATCTCCTTGACCACCTGTTCCTCTTCTGCCTCTATGAATTCACCGGATGTTTTTGCATTCATCAGTGGGGTTCCAGAAAATATCTCAAGTGTCCTAATTCTTACATAATCAGGTTTTGCCTTTGTGAGCACCTTTGCTGTTTCATAGGCATGCTCTTCTGAAAGGGTAGCGCCACCAAGACCCGGCATGATATAAACTGATGGCGATATACCTGCTTCTTTGGTCTTAACACACCCTTCTATGTGGTCATTTGCTGTCTCACCTTTTTTCATAAAAGCAAGAACTTTATCACTCCCGCTTTCAATACCGAAGTGTATCCTATCAAGGCCTGCTGCCTTGAAGACCTTTAAATCTTCTAAGTCCATCTCTGCAGCGGATTTTGTCCTGCCGTATATGGTAAACCTTTTGAGGCTTGGAAAATATTTTTTTACATTTTCCATAACCTCTGAAAAGAAATCAGGTTTAACAATTAATGTATTTGCATCACCAAAAAAACAGGTCTCAGCCCCGCCCATACGCCATGTATATACATGGGTTAAGCTGTCTTTAAGGGTCGGTTTATCCTTAAACCACCTTGAAAACCACCTGATTCTCTCATCTTCATGGTTGCTTAAGGGATTTAATTCTTCCTCATTTTCTATGCCCTTTGTTAAATTTTCTATCTCCATGTAACCATCGCCTGCTCCTGTTACACCGTAAATGATGTTTTCCATGATAAAATCGTCAATTTCCTTTGCCCGCAATATATCTTCCTTCACTTCCTCTATTGTTCTTCTTGAAAACTTTGCTCCGTATTTATAAACAGGGCAAAAAAGACACCTATTCCATCCACAGTTTCTTGTTAGCCTGAAGGTAAGACTATAATTCTCTGTGGGTGGCCTTATGGAACATATTTCAAAAGGTTTTAAGTCAAGTATTGTCTTTATACTAAACCTCCTCAATGATATTTATTTTTATTGAATACATGGACGGGCAAGGGATTAGATGGGGGATCTGTATATCAAACTCGCCTGTTTTACCGTTCTCTAAAAACATCATTTCAGAGCATTCTTTAAATATTTTCTTGTTATGATCAAACAGTTTAATTACAATCTCTATTAGATATTCCTTATCATCTTTATTTTCAACAGAACCTATGATCTTTGCCCAGAAAGGTGCCGCAAGCTGGGCGCAGCATGGCATGGGTGGAAATAGAACAAGATGATTTTTCAGTTCAATAGTCTCTGGAATATTAATCTCTATAAGCTCAAGGCTCTGCTTTGAAAATCTTTCAGAGAAACTGTTTTCCATATTAGTTATTTTATTCCTTTTTTAAAATTACAACCTCCATCTTCCCTTTTAGGGCTGCTGCAAATTTCTGTGCATCTGCCTCGGTACCGACAATGGTTCCATAATGCATAGGAATGGCAATTTTGGGATTTATATCAATGGCAGCTAAAATAGCCTCATCAGCAGTCATCACATACTTACCGCTCACTGGCAGCAGGGCAATATCTATATCTTTAAAAGTCTTCATCTCGGGTATCCTGTCTGTATCCCCTGCATGATATATTCTTACCCCGGAAACTGTAATAATATACCCCACACCATCAGTTGACTTGGGGTGAAATTGTTTATCCACATTATAGGCAGGCACAGCTTCAACCTTCACATTACCTATCTCTATAACATCGCCCCTGTTTATAATCTTTATATTGTCTTTTATTTTTTCTGCACAGGATTTGGGTGAGATGATGACCGTGTTTGGGCCTTTTATTGCCTTAATATCTGCCTCTGAGCAATGATCGTAGTGACCATGCGTTATGAGGATTATATCCGCCTCATCCTTTATGGTTAATTTAAAAGGGTCTATATAAATAATTTTCTCGGCTTTTATCTTGAAGGTATCATGGCCGAGCCACTGGATATTTTTAATCATATCCTTTGCCTTCAAATCACCAGCTGCAACATATGTTGCAAGGAACAAAAAGGATAGAAAAATTACAACAAAAAACAACATATGTTTTTTCATAATTTACCCCCTTTACTATTATTTCATAATGTATCCCCATTATAACATTTTTTGTCAAATTTTTTTACAATTTGTGTTTAGGGGTTTAATATTGATATTGTGAGCTATGGATAGTTTTGGTAGAATAGGCTGAACTTATCGTTTAAAATTTTTGAAGGGATGCGAGTTTCCAATATAATGAAAAAATTAAGGCTTACATACTTTGTTTTATTCCTTCTTCTTTTTTTCTCCATTTTACTTTCATTGGGTTATGGAAAGGGCTTTAAAGAATTATTTAATGGATTGTTAGGAAATGATGGTTTTGCCTTTGTTTTAAAAAAGATAAGGATACCGAGGACAATCCTTGCCCTTTTTATAGGGGGTTCTTTGAGTATCTCAGGTGCAACATTACAATCCATTTTAAGAAACAACCTTGCAGAACCATATACCCTTGGTATTTCAGGGGGGGCCTCATTTGGTATTACCTTATCGGTGATATTGGGATTAAATAACAAAATAGGATCTTTTGCAAATCCTCTCATGGGTTTTTTGGGTGCTATGTGCTCCACATATATAGTTTTTTTATTATCGAGACGGAGATTTTTCGATGCGAACAATATGGTCCTTTTCGGGATTGTTATAAGTCTCATATTTTCCTCTCTCGTTTTTTTTCTATTTTCCATCTCTGACCCTGATAGAATGCATGGTGTAATTTTATGGCTCATGGGAGATCTATCGGGTTTTGAAATAGAACAGGCATTTTTCTTTATCCCTGTATTTTTAATATCCGCTGCAATTCTGTTTTACTTCAATAAAGAACTTGATGTGCTCACTCTCGGTCATGAAAAGGCAAGGTATGTTGGGGTGAATCCCGATGTCATGTACAAGCTTTTTTTCACTGTCACATCTGTGCTAACGGGCATATGCGTTTCCATTGCAGGTATTATAGGTTTTGTAGGACTTATTGTACCCCATATTTTAAAAATCTTTTTAGGCACAGGCAGCAAGCACATACTTTTTACATCTTATCTGTTAGGTGCTTCATTTCTCACATTATCTGATACCTTTTCCCGTTACATACTATATCCAGTAGAATTACCAGTAGGTGTGTTTACTGGTATCTCAGGTGGGATAATACTTCTAATTTTACTTTTAAAAAGATGATAGAGAAAAAACTTTTTCTCTTAAAGGATGTATCATTTTCTTACAACGAAAAGAATGTTTTAAAAAAAATCGATCTTGAAATTGATGAATGTGATTTTACAGGGATTATTGGGCCAAATGGCTCTGGAAAAAGCACACTTTTGAGAATAATATCAGGATACTTAACACCAAAAAAAGGCTATGTTTTATATAAAGGAAGGGATATTAGGGATTACTTTATTAGAGACCTTGCAAAAGAGATTGCGGTACTTCCCCAGTCTATTGAGATCTTTAATCCTTATAAGATTGAGGATTTTATAGGAATTGGTACATATCCCTATATGAAATGGAATGTTTTTAAGAAAGGCTATGAAGACGATTTTATAAAATACATCATGGAGATTATGGAGATTTCCCATTTAAAAGGAAGAAGGATAACAGAATTATCCCTTGGTGAAAAACAGAGGGTTTTAATAGCCCAGTGTATTGCCCAAAACCCAAAAGTGCTTATACTTGATGAGCCTGTGAGTCACTTTGATATAAAATATCAGATGAGGACCCTTGAGATATTGGAAGGCTTCAATAAGGATGGGATGACTATAATTGTTGTGTTACACGATTTGAACCTTGCATCAGAATTCTGTAAAAAGATTGTCTTAATATCAGAAGGCACTGTATATAAAGAGGGGTCACCCCACGATGTGCTTACATATAAAAACATAGAGGATGTGTATAAAACAGTCGTGGTCGTTAAAGAGAACCCCATTTCAAAAAAACCTTATATCATACCCATCTCAAAACGTTATATAAAAACAACATAAAGAAATTTTTTGGTGATTTTAAATTCATAATATGTTAAAAAAAATTTTCAATTCTAATTAAAAAAAACATAGAAATTAGGTTTTTTTAAGAATTTTTGGGGGGAAATGTTTAAATTCTTATCAGAAAAGTCTCTCAGGGCATTTATATTTTCATTATCTTTGTCATTGATATATATCACAACATTTTTTCAAATTTCTTATGGGGCTGAACATAATAAAGATGCCCTTACCAAATTAACAAAATTAAATATAGAAGAACTCATGAACATAGAGGTGGACACCGTATACAGTGCCTCTAAGTTTGTCCAGAAAACAACTCAGGCGCCATCTTATGTGAGTATCATCACTTCAACGGATATTAAGAGATTTGGTTATAGAACCCTTGCAGATATATTAAATAGTCTCTCAGGTTTTTATATATCATACGATAGAAACTACCAATACTTGGGGATCAGGGGATTTTCTTCACCTGGAGACTATAATTCAAAGATACTCCTCCTTATTGATGGACATAGAATAAACGATAACATTTACAATACAGCATATATAGGAAATGAATTTATCCTCGACATTGATCTCATTGACAGAATCGAGGTGATAAGGGGGCCGAGTTCATCCATTTATGGTAGTAATGCTTTTTTTGGTGTAATTAATATCATAACAAAAAATGGTAGCAAAATTGATGGGTTTGAGCTTTTAGGAGAAGCAGGTAGTTTCGATACATACAAACAGAGGATTACTTTCGGTAAGGAAATAAACAAAAAGTTCGATCTTATTCTTTCCGCATCATTTTATAAAAGCCATGGTCAGAATCTCTACTTTAAAGAATTTGACAACCCGGCAACAAATTACGGTCGGGCAGAAGGGGTAGATGGTGAAAAATATAACAGTTTTTTTGGAGCTATAAAATATAATGATTTTACAATCCAAGGTGGTTTTAAAACAAGGGATAAAATCATTCCAACAGCGCCCTGGAATTCTGTGTTCAATACACATATGACAAATACAAATGACACCACAGGCTTTCTCAATTTTAAATTTAAAAGGGATATTGATACAGACACGACTTTTATGTCCCGTGTGTTTTATAACTATTATTACTATGACGGGAATTATATAATAAATAAACCACCTGTTGTGCGTACTAAGGATCTTTCTTGGGGTAAGTCATGGGGGGCAGAGACACAGTTAAATAAAAGGATAATGGAAAAACATCTAATAACAGCCGGCATTGAATATCAGGATAACTTTTTACAGAAACAGCGTAACTATGATGAATTACCCTATACTGAATTTTTAAATGATAGAAGAAATTCTTATCAATGGGGTGCATTTTTACAGGATGAATTTAGTATCAAAGATAATCTCATTTTAAATGCAGGTTTAAGATATGATTATTTTAAGCTTTTTTTTGGAAATGCAAGCCCAAGGTTAGGGCTAATATATAATCCTAATAAAACAACTATATTAAAACTTCTCTATGGAATGGCATATCGCACTCCAAATGTATATGAACTATACTATAACGACGGTAACATCACCCAGAAGGCAAATCCAGACCTCCATTCTGAAAGGATACATACCTATGAATTTGTTATAGAACAGTTTTTTAAAAATTATCGCTTTGTTGTCTCTGGTTTTTATTACAGGATAGACAATCTAATTACCCAGGTTATAGACCCGTCAGATGGTCTTATGGTTTTTAAAAATTTGGATGATATAGAGGCAAAGGGCATAGAGTTCGAGGCAATTGCAAAATGGAAACAAAATATTGAAGCAAAACTTAACTATACATACCAGGAGGCGAAAAATAAAGATACAGGAAGGCTTCTTGTGAATTCGCCGAGACATCTTATAAAATCAAATTTTTATGTACCAATTATAAATAAAAAATTCTCCTCTGGTTTAGAATTTCTGTATTCAGGTAAAAGAAAGACCCTTGGCGGGAGATATGCAGGAGGTGCGCTACTAACAAACCTAAATCTTTTAAGTGAAGATATTATAAAAGGGCTTAATGTTTCAGCCACCATATATAATCTCATGGATAAAAAATACGGTTACCCTGGAGCTGGTGAGCACATCCAGCAGGTTATAGAACAAGATGGGAGGAGCTTTAGATTAAAACTAACATATACATTTTAAAAGGTAAAATTTTAAAAGGCAAAATCGGAAATATTTTTAAATTTTATATTTTTTTATTTTTAATGTCTATTTTTTTAGGTAAGTTGTTAGAAGCCGAATTATATAAATTCAGCGAATATGAGGTTAAGGCTGCCTTTATCTTTAATTTTTCAAAATTTGTGAGCTGGCCTGAAGGTCATTTTTCAAAAAGAAAAAGAACTATAAATCTGTGCATCCTCGGAACAGGTTTTCCTCTAAATACATTTGATTATTTTGAAGGTGAAACCGCTCAAAACTATACCTTTACAAAAAAAAGGGTTAAGGATTTATCAGATATTGATGGATGTGATATGCTCTTTATTTGTTCATCAGAAAGGTTTCGTATAGATCAAATAATAAAAACAGTAAAAAATATGCCCATATTAACCATAGGTGATACAGAGGGATTTGCAGAAAAAGGTGTGATAATCAATCTGTATATGGAAGAAAATAAAGTGCGTTTTGAGATAAATATCGATGCTGCAAGACAGGCTCGGTTGTCGATAAGTTCTCATTTGCTTAAACTTGCAAGGATAATACAGAATAAATAAAAGATAAAAACATGACACTCTTAAAGAAATGGCAAACACAACCCATCAAAAAAAAGTTTCTTCTCGCAGGTATGTCAACTACTGTTGTTGCATTATTTTTTGTTTCTGTTGCCTTTTTTATCAATGAAATAGTGTATCTAAAGGATGCATATCAAAGGGAATTAAATACAGTCTCAAAAACGATATCCAATAATGTTGTTTCAAGTCTTTTGTTTTATGATAAAAAATCTGCCAGTGAGATCATTTCAAACCTCTCTTTAATGGAAAACATAATAGGTGCAGCCATATATGACAGGGAAGGAAGACTCTTTGCTACATACAGAAAAGGAAATGAAATTATAAATTTCGAACCTGCCTTACACAAAAAGATTGGTTTTAGTTATAGTTTGAGAAGTATTGAACTATTTGATTACATATCTTTCGAAAATCAGCAGATAGGTGCCATCTATATTAAATCAGATATCAAAAGAATTTATAAGACCATAAATACCATTATACTTACCATAACCCTTGTTGTTCTGTTCTCTGTGATATTGAGTTATTTTTTGCTAAACAGGTTACAAACCCTCATAATAGAACCTATAAATAATCTCGCAAACCTGATGGATGCCATATCAAGACAGAGGGATTACACAAAACGGGCTGAATTTACCACAAAGGATGAGATTGGCTATCTTGCCATGGTTTTTAATGAGATGTTAGATACAATTCAATATCACGATTTAGAGCTCGAAAGGTATCGTAAACACCTTGAAGAACTTGTCAAAAAAAGAACAGAGGAACTCATTGAAAAAAATGAAGAACTTATGAAAGAACTAAAGGAACGGAAAAAGCTTGAGGAACAACTAATACAATCCCAGAAACTTGAGGCAATAGGAACCCTTGCCGGTGGTGTTGCCCATGATTTTAACAATCTGCTCACTGTAGTTTTAGGCTATGGGGAACTATTAAAACAAAAAGTAAAAGACAATGAAGCACTAAACAGATATGTAGAAAATATTATAACTTCTGCAGAAAAAGGAAAACGCCTTACAGAAGGTCTTCTTGCCTTCAGTAGAAAGCAGATGAGTCTACCGAAACCTATGAATTTGAACGAGGCCGTAAGAGACACTGAAAAGATTTTAAAGAGATTGATAGGTGAGGATATTGAATTAAAGACATTATTACATGATAAAGATATAATTGTCCTTGCAGATTATGGCCAGATCGAGCAGATATTGATTAATCTTGTAACAAATGCAAGGGATGCCATGCCCAAAGGCGGTGAGATAATAATTGAGACATCCACGTTTTATATGGATGTAGATTTTATAGCGAAATATGGTTATGGAAAAAAAGGTTATTACGGTGTGTTAAAGGTAACAGATACAGGCATGGGAATGGAAAAAAAGGTAATGGAAAGGATATTTGAACCATTTTTTACAACAAAAGAGGTCGGTAAAGGAACAGGTCTCGGTTTATCTGTTGTATATGGTATTGTAAAACAAAATAAGGGCTTTATAAATGTTGAAAGCGAACTGAATAAAGGAAGTTCATTCACCGTTCTCTTACCTATTGTAGAATCTGAAGTTGCTCTAAAGGAGAAAGAGCTTATAGAAATACCAGTTGATTATGGTAGAGGGGAAACCATACTCCTTGCAGAAGATGATGATTCATTACGGGGACTTATCAAGACAGTGCTTGAACAGTTTAACTATAAGGTAGTTGAATCAACAAATGGTAGTGATGCAATAGAGATATTCAAGGAGAAAAAGGACGATATTGCCCTTGTGATTTTAGATGTCATAATGCCAAAGGCAAACGGTAAAGAGGTCTACGATAGAATAAAAGAAATAAAGCCAGAGATAAAGTCCCTTTTCATAAGCGGCTATACATCTGATTTTTTAAGCAGTAGAGATATTGCTGTTGAGCATTTAGAATTTATTCAGAAACCCATCTTGCCCCATGAACTTGTCAAAAGGGTGAAAAAAATTTTAAAGACCGATTGAATTTTTTAAAACCTTTGTGTGATAAAAACCCATTTCGAACTTTTTAGATTTCATATCTTTGCCCCAATCTTTTTAGAAAAAGACCTCGCTGCCTCGGAGACTAAAAAACCATATTTATATGCCTTTTCAGCGGAAAAAACACCAAAGACCAGTATAGCACCAATAGGTTTATTGTTTGGCCCTAATACAGCACTTGCCACTGTATTTATGCCAGGATTTATTTCACCGAGTTCCAAGGCAAAACCATTATTACGGCATTCTTCTATTTCTTTTAAAAACCTTTCTTCATTGTATCTTTCCGGTTTTCCATAAAAATAAAGTTTTGGGCGAGAAAGTAATTCCTTAAGCTCTTCTGCTGATAGGGCCGCTGCTATGGCCTTGCCATGGGCAGCAAAGGTAAGGGGAAATTTGAGTCCCACCCTAATGGCAATTCCAATATCTTGTTTGTTTTCTACCTTTGCCACAGTATAGACATTATCTTGTAATATAAGGTCAAACACTGCTGTGCCACCAGTTTTTTCTGAAAGTTCAGCAAGTATCGGTTCTGCAAGCCTCGGTAGATTGAGATTATCAAGCACCTTTCTTGACAGGGAAATAAGGGCTGGCCCTAAAGAGTAACCATTACCAGCTAAATTTCTTGTTACAAAACCATATTTTTGTAAAGTATTTAATATAGAATATACCTTACTCTTATTGATGCCGCTGATCTTACATATTTCAGTGAGAGAAAGATGGGATGTTGGGGATGACTCGAATATTTTTAATATAATTGCTGCCTGCTCAACAGCAGGGACAATATATCTTTCTTTTTTTTGTTCCATCTCAATAGTTTTATTAATAAAACCTTTTTATTTTATACGAAACTATACATATGCGTGTATGACCTGTCAAGTAAATTATAAAATTATAACTGCAGTAAAAAAATTTAAAATGGAGATTGTAATATTTAAATCAGTATTGTATTCATAATGCAAAATGCATATCAGGAAATCTTTCTACAATTTTTCAATAATCTTTTAACATTGTTCAAAAAAATTCGTTTTTCTTCATCTGTAAAACCATTTAGCATGGCATGCATGTTTTCATCCCTGGACTTTTCAATGGATGCAAGGGTCTCTTTACCTTTTTCTGTAATTTCAAGGATGGTTACCCTTTCATCATTCGGATCTGACTTTCTTAAGATAAACCCATTTTTTTCAAGTCTCTTTGAAATACCTGTTATATTTGCATTTGGCACAAGCATAACCCTGCAAATGTCTTTAATTTTACATCTACCATCCTTTGATGCATCGAGCACACGAAGGACATTATACTGGGGAAAAGAGATATCGTATTTTCTTAAAATAGATGAAACAATTCTTTTAAATGTCTCTGCTGCCCTGACAACAGCCATAAGCAATTTTTCATCAGGTTCAAGATCTGTTTTAAAATTCTTATTCACCATTATTTTTCCTGCCCTTGGAGATTTTTTAAAATTAACAATTTTTTTATTATATCAGATTAAATTCATTATTGCTATGAAAAAATTCAATATTTTGATTTTTAATAATTTGAAAGTTAATATATTGATATTTTATATATTGACTTTTTTATATATAAATGGTAAGTTTGTTCAAAATATAGATAAAGTGATTATGGTTTATGATGAAAAGGCCTAAAGATTTAAACGAATTCATTTCTTCATTGGCTTCTACAAGAGAAATAATCTTTAAAAAGGAAAAGGAGGTACAATGCGAATCAAAAATGAACTTGCAAAATTTGTGGACAAAGAGTATGTAAGTGACAGTCTGGAAGACCGTGTAAAGTATTCACGGGATTTCAGCCTCCTTCCTCCAGGTGTGCCAGATGCAGTTGTCTGGCCAGGGAGCTCAGAGGAGGTAAGCAAGATTGTCAAGTGGTGTAACGAAAAGGAAGTGCCTGTCATTCCTGTTAGCTCAAAAGTGCACTTTTACGGATGTACTATTCCAAAAGAAGGTGGTATTGTTGTTGACCTTTCGAGGATGAACAGAATACTTGAAATTGACACAGATAACCGTCTCGTTAGATTCGAGGCAGGAGTAACATGGAGCCAGCTAATCGAAGAGCTCAAAAAGAAAAACATGAGAGCAATTATGCCACTTATGCCACCAGGTGAACGTTCTCCCTTAACCGACACATTGGAAAGAGAAGTTCCTACCAATGTGGTGTATGATTACGGCGAGCCCATGCAGTCTGTAGAGGTAGTATGGCCTACTGGCGAGATTTTCAGATGTGGCTCTGCAAGCGTAAATGGCTTTCCGGACTCTAAATCAAGGGGTGCAAACCCATCAGGCCCTGGTATAGACTTTTATAGGTTTATTCAGGGTGCACAGGGAACCATGGGAATAGTAACATGGATGAGCATGAAGATAGAATCAATCCCGAGAATTGATAAAATATATTTTGCCCCTGTGAATGACTTGCCTTATGCCATAGAGTTTCTATATAGAATTCTACCGAGAAGAATAGGTCAAGAATGTTTAATTCTTAATAATATTGACCTTGCAGCGATTATTGCAGAGGATATAGATAAAGATTTTGATGAACTCTGTGCAAAGCTTCCAGCTTGGACCCTCATTTTAGTAATCAGCGGACTTTTAAGAAGACCTGAAGAAAAGATAGCCTATGAGGAAAACTTTTTAAATCAGGTTATTAAAAACGAGTTCCCTAAAATGTCCCTTGTGGATAATCTGCCAGGTTTTCCAGGTCTTGGAAAGAAATTGATGCCCATGCTCAGGTCCCCCTGGCCAGAAGGAAAGACCCACTGGAAATTACGTTTAAAAGGTGGTTGTCAGAGTATTTTCTTTATAACAAGACCCAACAGGGCTCAAACCTTTGTGGATATTATGGATTTTGTGGCATCAAAGCATGGTTATCCCATAGCAGACATTGGATGCTATATCCAACCCATTGAACACAACAGGGCATGCCAGGTTGAATTTGACCTCTTCTATAACCCTGAAGACGAACTGGAAAAGTCTATAGTTGGTGAACTATACAGGGATGCGGCAATAACCATGATGAATGAAGGTGCATTTTTTACAAGACCTTATGGAGAGCTTGCACCTATCATTTTTGACAGGGCTGCAAATTATACAATGACATTGAAAAGGGTTAAAAAGATATTTGATCCAAAAAATATCATGAACCCTGGAAATCTGTGCTTCTAAGGAGGAAGAAATGCGAAAAGAAGAGATGTTTGATACGCCAAAAAAGAAGGTAAGTCTGGATGTAACAGACCTTAATAATTTTGTTTACGACATGAGCAGATGCATAAAATGCAAGGGGTGCTACTGGGTGGAACATACCTATATGCCTGGTATAAATTTTTCAGTGAGATGTCCGTCAAACCTGTGGAATGACTTCGATGCGTATGGTGCTTTTGGAAAGATGAGAATAGGGATCGCTATTCAGGAAGGCAGATTAAAATGGACAGATAAGCTTTTAGAAATCATATACGCTGATCCCCTCTGTGGTGCATGTGATGTGGGCTGTAAACGCAATCTTGACCTTGAGATTGAATTAACTCTTGAGGCCTTAAGAATAAAGGCAGTAAAGGACGGTGTTGGTCCTATGCCTGCTCACAAAAAGATTGCAAAAAACATAGAGACAAAACATAATCAGTTTGGTGCTTCCCATGATGGGAGGAAAAAATGGGTCTCAAAGGATATCAAAGTTGCCGATAAGGCAGATATACTCTATTTTGTTGGCTGTTCTTCCTCCTATGTGAATCAGGATATAGCAAAGGCCACAGCAAAAATACTAAATGCAGCCGGTGCTGATTTTATGTTGATGGGGGATGAATGGTGCTGTGGAAATACCCTTTATTCAGTGGGTATGATTGATGATGCAAGAGAGCTTGCCAAGAGAAATATAGAGGCCGTTCGAGCATCTGGAGCCAAAACACTGCTTGTTAGCTGTGCAGAATGCTATAGAATGTGGAAGGTAGACTATCCTAAGATGCTAAATATTGCAACAAATGACCTTGGATTTGAGGTAATTCACCTCATTGAATTTGCAGACAAGGCAATTACAAATGGAAGTTTGAAACCCATAAAACCTGTTGATGTCCGTTTTACATATCATGACGCATGCAGCGTAAGCAGACTCTGCGATCCATGGACACCCTGGAGCGGTGAAAGGGGATGGATGGGCATGGTAAGCCCAAGGCTAAAAAGAAGAAGAGGACAGCAGGGATTATACTTCCAGACAAGGAATATACTCAATGCCATACCAGGTGCAAAGTTTGTGGAAATGCCAAGAACAAGGGAGAATGCCTTATGTTGTGGTGCTGGAAGAGGAACAAAAGAGGCATTTCCTGAACTGGCCTTGTTCTCAGCAAAACAAAGAATTGAAGAGGTAAAATATGTGAGTGCCGAGGTACTTGTAACTCCGTGCCCATGGTGCAAAACAAATTTCAATCAGGCTATAAAAGGCAACGGTGATGAAATAAAAGTAATGGATATTTCTGAATTTATTCTTGCTTCATTGGAAATATAAGGAGGTCGTCCATGAGTATAAAGAAAGAGGCTTACAATGCATTAGAATCAGTGGTGGGGGCTAAATATATCTCCGATGACCCTGCCATATGCGAAGGTTATAGGTCTGGCCCAGGCGGTTATGAAAGTGGATTAGGTTATGAAAGGGTGATGACAAAGATACCAGGTGCTGTGATTCTCCCAAAGACAACAGAAGAGGTACAGAGGATTGTTAAAATATGTAACAGGTATAAAGTCCCCTATGTACCGTACAGCACAGGTTTTTATGGCCCCCGGTCTCACTGTCATGTGGAAAATGAGCTTTTGGTGGACCTTAAAAGGTTGAACCATTTTGAAATCGACGAGAAACACTTTTATGTTGTTGTAGGTTCAGGGGTGATATATTCACCCATTCAGCAGGAAGCCATGAATAAAGGCGCCTATGTGGTAATTGGTGGTGGTGGTGCCCAGGCCTCAGCCATTGCAAACCTTATTGGTGATGGATGGTCTCCATTAAGCCACAGGATAGGCCTGCCCCACAGAAGGATTCTCGGAACAGAACTGGTGCTTCCCGATGGGGAGCTTGTGAAGATGGGCTCCCTTGCCGTTGGTGATGACCCGTTCTGGGGAGAAGGCATTGGGCCAGATCTAAGAGGCCTACTGAGGGGTTATACGGGTTTAAGGGGATGCCTTGGAATCGTCACAAAGATGGCCATAAAGACCCTTCCTTTCCAGCCAGAACCATTGGTTCCAACGGGAATTTCACCCAACAC
>JAOAFK010000114.1 GCA_026416315.1 Syntrophorhabdaceae bacterium
TTCAGTGTTTTTAAAATGATTTCATCATTCCAATAAACACTTTTGGACTTCGATTTAAGCTCTTCTATTTCCCTTTCTATGGTTGCTAACTCTTCCATCTATCTCCTTAAAATACCACTATAATCCTAATGTGCGATGTTATAATAACAAAAAAAAATTGTCAAGAAAAAAATTAAAAATTTTTAATTTTTTTACTTTATCGGTTTCACTGGTCTGTCTCTGTCCCAAATACCTTTGAAAACTACCTTACCATCTTCGCTGTATAATGTGCCATTGCCATGAAAGAAACCGTCTTTAAATTCACCAACGTATTTGCTCTTCGTTGATAGTGTATAAACACCTTTTCCATGCATCTTGCCTTCTTTCCATTGTCCTACATATTTTGCTCCGTTGGGAAAATAACATGTTCCATGGCCATGATATTTACCATTTTTAAAATACCCGATATATTTGCTATTAGGGGAGATTAAAAAAGTGCCTTTTCCGTTCTGGCAATCTCCGCTTATACATTCTGAACCCACATATAACCAGGGAAAAAACACCAAAAAAAGAAAAAAAGTGGTTAGCGAAATAAATTTCAGAAATTGTTTTAAACCCATCCACCCCCCTTATTTAGAAAGATAATTTTTTATTACATTGTTGAACGTATTTTTTCAAGACAATTCTATACTCTAATGACCTAAAATATGATATAAAAAGTTATGTTTATTGACTCCCACTGTCATCTTGAGATGGAATCATATATAAAAGATAGAGAACATGTGATAAAAAGGGCACAAGATGGAGGCATATCATACATACTCACAGTAGGCACTGAGGAAAAATATTTCAACATTGTATCAGAACTCACAAAAAAATATAATGATATTTACGGTGCTATAGGTATACACCCCCATAACAGCTCACAGTTCAATCACAATACAGAAAAAAAGATAAGAGATTATTTAAAATCCCATAGAAAGATAGTGGCATATGGAGAAATAGGCCTTGATTTTTTCAAAAATTATTCACCTCATGACATACAAAAAGAGGTCTTCATACATCAGATTCACATAGCAAAAGAATTAAATCTTCCCATAATAATTCATTCAAGGGCAGCAGAAGAAGATACCTTAAAAATTTTAAAAGAAACAGGTGTATCGAGGGGTGTAATACATTGTTTTTCCTATAATAAAGAATATGCAAAAAAATTTTTAAACTTGGGATTTTATATATCCATACCTGGTACCATAACTTTTAGTAAAAAACAGGAATCCATTGATGTTGTAAAATATATACCATTAGATAGGCTCCTTGCTGAAACAGATGCACCGTTTCTCACACCTGAGCCACACAGAGGTAAAAGGAACGAACCTTTATATGTAAAATACACTGTTGAGGCAATTGCCCGAATAAGAAATGAAGATTTAGAAAAATTAAAATATGCTATTTACAAAAACTTTATAGATCTTTTTCTCGGAGGCCAACTGTTTTAAAAGGAGACCACCATGAAACCTGCTCTGATAATAGTGGATATGTTAAGGGATAATTTTTCTGAAAAGACCACAGGAGAGAGGGAAGAGGAAAAGATAATACATCCCTTAAGAGACTTTATAAAACAGTGCAGAACCAAAGGAATTACCATAATATTTGCCTGTGATAGTTTTTTGAAAGAAGACTTTATTTTTAAAGGCAGAATGAAGCCTCATGCCATAAGGGGTACAGAAGGCGCATTACCTTTAAAAGAACTTGAACCTGATGAAAGGGATATCATCCTTGAAAAGAGAAGATTCAGTGCCTTTTTTAAAACAGACCTGGATCAGACATTGAGAACCATAGGCGTTGATACCGTCCTTGTGACAGGTGTAAATACACATTTCTGTGTGATAGCCACTGCCTTTGATGCGGTGTGCCATGATTTTTATACCATTATCCTTGAGGATTTAAGTGCCTGTTATAAAAAAAGCATACACGAGGCATTCATGGATGCCTATAGAAAATCAGCAATATATCCCATCTTCAGGGTTATGACCTCATCTGAATTTTTAAAATTATATGAAGAGGCAAAAACAACTTGATTGCAACATCTACATATGCTTATCGAAGAATTTGAAGAAGAGATAAGAAGAAAAAAAAGAAGAAAAAAGATCATATTACTCATAATTACTTTTATATGGTTAGGTTTTTTAACCATTTTGCTTTATAATCGGTTTTTTTCAGATAACATTATTATTCAGGAAAAAGAACCTGAAAAAAAAGAAGAAATTGTAATCTTTTACCCTGATAAGGGATTGAAATTTAAAAAAATGACATTGAAACTACAAAAGAATATGCAGGAGAAAGAAAGGGTGGATCTGGCAATAAAGACATTAAAAGAACTTAAAACCCTTCCCGAAGCACTTGTGCTTTATGAGGTTGGATCAGACGAAAGGGGTATCATATATGCAAATTTTTCAAAACATCTTGTAGAAGAAACAAAGGAGTCAAAGAGAGAGATTGCTGCTGTGTTTTCCATTGTCAATACCCTTATCACAAATATACAAAATGCAAAGGCGGTTCAGTTTTTGATAGAAGGGGAGCCTGTATATACCTTAAATGGTATAATATACATTTATAAACCTATATTTTTTAATGATAATTTAGTGGAGGATTAAATGCTCGACCCGAAAATAATAAGAGAACATATTGACCTAATCTATGAAAGTTTAAGAAAAAGGGGTGCTGATTTTAATTTAGATCTATTGCTTGAATTAGATGAAAGAAGAAGAAATCTCATAAAAGAAACCGAAAATTTGAAGAACAAAAGAAATTCATTGTCAGACGTAATTGCCCAGTCTAAGAAAAAAGGTGAAGATGTAAGTGAAAAAATAAAATATCTAAAAGACATTGGTGTGGAGATCTCAAACCTTGAGCAAAAACTACGAATGGTTGAAAAAGAATGGGAAGAGATGATGCTTATGATTCCGAATATACCTCATTCTTCAGTGCCAGTTGGCACCTCAGATGCAGATAATAAGGTTGTTAAGATCTGGGGTGAAAAACCTAAATTTGATTTTGAACCTCTTCCCCACTGGGATATAGGAGAAAGGCTTGATATACTTGATTTTAAAAGGGCAGCAAAGATAACGGGCTCACGTTTTACCCTTTATAAGTCTTTTGGCGCGCAACTTGAAAGGGCACTGATAAATTTTATGATTGACCTCCATACAAAGGAACATGGATACGTAGAGGTCTTACCCCCTTTTATGGTAAACAGACAAACCATGACAGGGACAGGACAGTTGCCCAAATTTGAAGAAGAGCTTTTTAAACTCGACGGCCTTGATTATTTTCTTATACCAACTGCAGAGGTTCCTGTAACAAACATCTTCAGTAATGAGATATTGAAAGAAAAAGACCTTCCTATAAAATTCGTGGCTTATACACCCTGTTTCAGAAAAGAAGCAGGTGCCCATGGAAAGGACACGAGGGGATTAACAAGACAGCATCAATTCAACAAGGTGGAACTTGTAAAATTTACCACCCCTGAAACCTCCTACGAAGAGCTCGAAAGTCTATTGAATGACGCCGAAGAGGTATTGAGAAGGCTCAACATCCATTACAGGGTATCCCTTCTATGCACAGGTGACCTCGGTTTTTCATCTGCAAAGACTTACGATATTGAGGTATGGTTACCCGGACAGAACATATACAGAGAGATATCATCTTGCAGTAATTTTGAGGCATTCCAGGCAAGAAGGGCAATGATAAGATATAAAAAAGAAAACGGCAAAAATGAGTTCGTCCATACATTAAATGGTTCAGGCCTTGCCATAGGAAGAACCGTGATGGCCATTTTGGAAAACTATCAAACAAGGGATGGCTCCATTAGGGTACCTGATGCCCTCATACCCTATATGAACGGTTTAGAAATTTTTCCTAAACCGTAGAGAGGATTTGGTCTATTTTTTCAATTATCAAGGGGTCACTTTCATTATCTTTTATCTCAAGTAAAAGACCTCTTGAATTTGGCCCTAAAAGATAAAAGAAGAAATCGATTGCCTTCAGTAGAAGTTGTTTATCCCCTATCTCTTTTAAAGTATTAATGATCGCAAGCATGGCCCTTTTTTTCTTTGTTATACATATACCCTGAATCAAGAGGTCTTTAATTTCAGGTTCATCTTCTTTTTTAAGATGTTCAAGCAATGGGTTAATCATATCCTTGTCTTTTATTTTTATTAAAACCTTAACAACTTCTGTCCTTTTTTTGACATCATCAAGGTAAAGCAATTGAAGTATTGGCTGGATATCAATGCCTTTACCATCATTTATCGCCTTTTCAAGAAAATCTTCATAAGTTTCTGAATGAAATAAAAGACTTGCAAGGATGACACCGTTTTCTTCTTTTGAAAAAATAAGATTGTGTTGCCATCTTTCAAAAACCTTTAGATCTTCATTTCCTAACAGGGTTTTATTTACAATTGCATTGTTCAGCCGATTTTTTAATCTCTTTCTGTCTTCAAACTCATAAAGCCTTAAGACTTTATAAAGGGGGTCAATTAAGTGTCTGCCTGATAGATGATAAAATATTTGTTCAGGTGTTTCCCTCTGGAGAACTAAATCCCTGTCTTTTAAAGTATTAAGATAGCCCGTTATGCGTTTCTTTGGTATGCATGTCCACTCATATAAATCTTCGATTGTGAATCTTCTTATTACCTTTTCTTTTTTATCCACAAGTACTGCCATTAAACTTCTAAAATCGTATTCATCAATTATATCTTTCAACAAGTCATGGAGTACATTTTCTGGGTTCAGTTTTGCCCTCATCATAACAAGTTCTATGGGTTTATATGATACTTCTGACTCCCACAATAATCTCTCTCCATCAAAGGTATCTTTTATCACTGCCCCTTTTATGGGTTTTACTTCACAGACTGAAGTTAGTTCAACACCTTCAAAGGGTTTGAACCAATCAAAAAAATTACTCTTATCTCCTGATGCAATTATGAATACCTCATCATGGTCAATGCAGAATTTTATAAATCTTTCAAACTTTTCCTGTTCCGCTTTTGTTAGATTTATATACCTTTCGCAGTTGTCAATTATAAAATATAAGGGCTCATCCTCTAAAAGCCTCTTGCAGATTGAAATAATATCGAGGCCTGTCTGACTGAATTGACTATATTTTTTACATATGATATTTCTTAATTCAGAAACAGGTTTTTCCCATATATCGCAATAAAACACATGTTTACTCAATAAAAATAATTGAGGCATAACAAAAGATTTCAACAGAGTCGTTTTACCTATTGATTCATCTCCTACAACTATGGTACTGCCGTTATTGAAAAGTTTATCAAGAATTATAGATGCCTTTTCCCATCTTTCAACAGGTGGGCCTTCAAATTCATTATATGGAGAAAATCTTGGTATTTCAAATATATCTCTTTCATAGTTAAAGTTACTTTTAATATTCCATATTATCTCTTTATAATTTATACCGAATTTACCATTCACATATTCTTTAAACTGAAAAAACATATCATTGATTAAAGATTTTGCATTATTGAGCATGTGTATCTCATATGGGAATTTCGCATTATAACCTATGGATATGATACCCTCCCGACTTTCTATGGAAAGGTCTACATCCTCTTTCCTTAAAAATATCTTAGATTCATTAAACCTTCTTAATCTTGAAAATTTTACATCTGAATAAAAAATATCGTATAAAAGATGGGCAAAATTGAATATATGTCCTATAACCCTTGTATTCCTTATCAAGGCCTTTTTGTTATCCTCTGTAATCTCCAGTTCAATGGGCAGCATCTTTATTTTATTGGAAAATGAAAAGTAACTGATAACCTCTATGGCCACTTCTGGTATTCTTAAACCATTACTTTTGATGATCCCTTTGTTATAATTAAAAATGTTTTTTAGTATGAGAGATTCTGGTTTCCATCTGTATTCTCTCAACTTATCTATATCGTGAAGATATATGATACCCAAAAGGGTAAAGATTTCTCCTGAGAACATCTCTTCTGTCCTGTCTCGAGGTTCAGGCAGAAGGGTTTCTATGAGGGTCTTTAAATCTTCAACATGTTTTTTTAATGGTAAATTAGAAGATGGAAATATTTCCTCCTCACAGACCCTTTTAAGCTCAAGGAATCTCTGATATAGCTTAAGCTCTCTTTCCTTGTTTTTTAATATATCTTCAAGCCTTGACTGCATAAGTCTTCATAAGAAGATATAGAATTGTAAAATGTTAACGAACCCTTTTTCGCCATACAAAGACTAAAGGGCTTGCTACAAAAATTGATGAATAGGTGCCTATGATAATTCCCAAAAAAAGCGCCAGAGAAAAATCAAAAAGGGTCTTGCCTCCAAGAAAGAGTATGGCACCAACAGCAAGCAAAGTTGTAAGGGATGTTATAATTGTTCTTCTCAATACCTCGTTAATGCTTCTATTTATAACATCTCCGAAATCTGACCTGGACTTCATCTTGGACATATTTTCCCTGATCCTGTCAAATACGACAACTGTATCTGTTAGAGAATAGCCCGCTATGGTTAAAAGGGCTGTGATAAAAGGTATATTCATCTCCATTTTTAAGATGTAAAAAATGCCTAAAAGACTCAGTACATCATGAAAAGTGGCTACTGTAGCGGCAATTCCGAATATAAAAGTAAACCTCCATGCTATGTAAATGATGATGCATATGAAAGAGATTACCATGGCTATTAGGGCATCTCTTTTTAAGGTCTTACCCACAGATGCGCCTACCATGTTTGTGGCAAGGATCTGAAACCCTTTATCGCTGAACGCATTTTTAATAATTGACTCTGTTTTGTTCTGGATGTCCTTATCCTCTTCAATACCCTTTGTTTTAATTAAAAACTCATTTGTACCGCTTATCTCTTGAATCTGCGCATTTTTTATGCCGTTTGTAACAAGAGCATCTCTTAATGCACCTATATCTACCTTTTTATCAAATTTGATGTGGAGCTGCACACCGCCTGTAAAATCCACACTTAGATTGGCCTTACCAAACCAGACCATTATAAATGCAAAAAAACCAAGACAGACAAGCACTGCGGATATGATAAATGCCTTTTTTCTGTGTTTAATAAAATCTATATTTGTGTCCTTTATTATCTCGATTTGCTTCATCAGATGCTCAGACTCCTTGGTTTGTACTTTAAAATAATCCAGTCAAACATGGCCTTTGAACCAAAAACCGCTGTAAAAAGATTTATAATTATGCCTATGCTCAATGTAACTGCAAAACCTTTAATGGGGCCTGTGCCGAAGATAAAAAGTATAAATGTTGTTATGAGTGTGGTGATATGAGAATCAAAAATCGTAACCCATGCCTTTTCATATCCACTATCTATGGCAGCCCTGACCGTTTTGCCGATTCTTAATTCTTCCCTTATCCTTTCAAAG
>JAOAFK010000182.1 GCA_026416315.1 Syntrophorhabdaceae bacterium
GTTGTTTCTTTGTCTGCCAAATTAGAATTCGCCTTCTAAATTATAGGCCTCTAATAGCAAAGACTTAGTCTTCATCCAAATCGATTCTTTGTTAAGGTCAAAAGGCACAGACTCAAGCACCTCAAAAAGGTATTTCCTTGCCTTATCTGTCTCCCCTCTCTTTGTATATATAAACCCAATATAATATGCAGATGTTTCTTTTGCCTCTTTATATTTCGAAAGGAGGTTTTCCATCCTTTTTAATCTAATCATTATATACTCTTTGTCACTTAGAGATGTATTTGGATCGCTGGCAATTTTTTCATAATGTTTCTGCAATAGGTTTATTGTTGTCAAAACTGATTTTGTAAAATCGTAAGATTTGAGAAAAATATTTAGTGCCCCTTGAAATTCACCCTTTTTTACCAGATCTTCAGCTACTTTTATGCTGCTTTGCAGGTTTGAATCATTTATCACTATAACCTGCTCTACTTTTTGAGGCGCTACCTTCTGTGAAATTTTAGGTTTCTTCTCAATTCCTGATACATCCTTTGAGGGAATAAACAAAAAAAGCGCAAAGATTATGAATAATGAACAACATACTTTTAACCTGCTTTTTAAAAACATGGAGCCCCTTTTTGTTCTTTTATTTTAACAAAAACGATTGGTGGCGGTGCAGGGACTTGAACCCCGGACACTGCGGATATGAGCCGCATGCTCTGACCAACTGAGCTACACCGCCTTTGCCTTTTTTCTATATGATATAATTGAGCCTATGTCAATAGTAAATTAAACTGTGACCTTTTCAATACTCTTATAAGTCACATCCAAAAGTTCTTTCAATAAATCATCATCTATCGCAAGGGGAGGCATAAGAACAATTACATCCCCCAAAGGTCTTATAACAACTCCCATTTTTCTTGCCTCATAAATTACCTTTTGGCCTATCTTCTCTTTAGGTGAATAAGGTCTTTTTGTCTTTTTATTTTGAACAAGCTCAATACCCACCATGAATCCCTGCTGCCGTATTTCACCTACAGAAGGGAGTTCATAAAACCTTTTTAGTTCATTTTCAAGAAGCTGTATTTTCTCTTGAAGCCTTTCTATAATTTTATCTTTCTTGTACAGTTCAAGATTTTTAAGTGCCACAGCACATGCAAGGGGATTGCCAGTGTATGTGTGGCCATGGAAGAATGTCCTATATTCTTCAAATCTTCCCAAAAAACCGTTGAAAATTTCTTCTGTTGTCAGTGTTGCTGCAAGGGGTAAATACCCACCTGTAATGCTTTTAGATAAACACAGAAAATCTGGTTTCACGCCTTCTTTTTCACAGGCAAACATATAACCAGTCCTGCCAAATCCTGTGGCAACCTCATCGGCAATAAAAAGAAGTCCATTTTCTTTTGTAATCTTCCATATGGCCCCTAAAAAACCATCGGGCTGGACTATCATGCCGGCAGCACCCTGCACTACAGGCTCTATAATAACGGCACACACCTCGTCTTTATATTTTTTAACCGTCCTTTCAAATGCATCAACACATGCAAGCCCGCATGTATCTTTTTTCAACTTCATAGGGCACCTGTAGCAGTATGGAGAAGGTGCCTTATAGGTCTTAAAAAGAAGGGGTTTGTATATCTTGTGGAACAGATCTATACCGCCTACACTTACAGAACCAATGGTATCACCGTGATATGCATTTGAGAATTTTATGAATCTCTTTCGCCTTTTCTCATTGTTTTGCTGCCAAAACTGATAGGCCATCTTTAAGGCAACCTCCACTGAGGTGGAACCGTTATCTGAATAGAATACCTTTTTCAATCCTTCAGGGGCAATTTCAATCAACTTTTTTGAGAGAAGAATAGAAGGCACATTTGCAATTCCAAGAAGGGTAGAATGACAGAGTTTGTCAGCCTGCTCTTTTATTGTCTCAATAAGCTCCTTTTTCCCATGTCCATGCACAAGCACCCAAAGGGACGATACCCCATCAATATACCTATTTCCTTCAATATCGATAAGATAAAATCCTTCTGCCCTCTCAATGATAAGGGGATCAGATGCTAAATAATCCTTCATCTGCGTAAAGGGATGCCATATGTATTTCTTATCCCATTCTACAAGGAATCCTTTTTCTTCCATGTTTCCTCGCTATTGTGGTGACATCACAGTATATGAACCTTTTTACCTGCCTCAACAATACTGGAGACAGCATAATCAATATCATCTTTTGTTAAGTCTCTCACTATGGTGAGTCTTAATCTGGAAGTTCCAGCTGGAACAGTCGGTGGCCTGATTGCCTGGATAAAGATACCTTTTTTGAACAACTCTTCCTGCATAGTAACTGCATCTCTATCGTCACCCACAACAATGGGAATTATAGGTCCTATACTGTCTTTAAGGTCAAAGCCTGCTTCAATAAGTTTTTTTCTGAAATAATCTATGTTGTTCCATAAATCTTTTCTGTAACTTAAATCGTTTTTTATTATATGCAAAGCCTTTAATGATGCACCTATGGCTGCTGGCGGCAGTGCCGTTGTGTACATAAAAGTTTTTGCCCTGTTTATAAGGTATTCAATTACTGTCTCATTTGATAAAACAAATGCACCATATGAACCAATGGCCTTTCCAAATGTCGCCATATGAACATCCATAAGTCCTTTTAGACCAAGCATCTCCTCAATGCCTGTTCCTGTTTCTCCAAAAACACCTGTCCCATGGGCATCATCCACAATTACATTCACATCATACTTCTTTTTTAATTCATAGATTTCCTTTAATGGTGCAACATCGCCATCCATGCTAAATACAGTCTCTGTGACCACAAAAAGATTTCCTTTTCTTTTTTTCTCTTTCTTTATCTTTTCTTCAAGGTCATTTATATCCCTGTGTTTATAGATTATCTTTTTTGCCCTTGAAAGCCTTATGCTGTGTATGAGACTTGAATGATTTAGTTCATCACTGAATATCACATCGTCTTTTTCAGTTAAAGTAGAAATGATACCTATATTTGCCAGATAACCATTGGAAAATATCAGGGCTTTTTCATATGATTTGTATTCTGCGGTTTCTCTTTCCAATTCTTTATATAGGTCAATGCTACCAGAGATACTCCTTGATGAACAGATACCTGCACCGTATATATCTGTTGCCTCTTTTGCTGCCTTTATTACTTCAGGGTGGTTATGTAAGGAAAGATAACTGTTTGAGCATAGATTTAAATATTCCTTTGAATTGTAAACAATTCTTGTAGAGGATATAGGTTTTATATATCTTAAAAACCTGTAATTTCCCTTTTCTTTTATGTTCTCAATATGACTGCGGAGTCTATCAATCATACATAATCCTCAATAAAATTTAGTCAACATAAAAAAATAAAAGGTTAACTGCCATATTAAAAAAACAGGGTGAGAAACCTCACCCTGTGTAAATTAACTTTTCCAATTAGCCTTTTATCACCCTTGGCAGAATCATCTGATGATGCGGGGTTATGGATTTTGGATTCTGATAGCAGCAATTTGCAAATGCCACAAAGTATTTTCTTAAATCTGAAAGTTTCACTACCTCATCCACAAGACCCATCTTTGCGCAATACGCTGGTCTTGACTTGTCGTAATATTCTTTTACGAGTTTGTTCATGGCCTCGATTACGGGCTTAAGTGGTTTACCTGCATCTTTTTCCTTTACAAGTCTTCTTGCAAAGGTTGCTACCGCTGCTGT
>JAOAFK010000201.1 GCA_026416315.1 Syntrophorhabdaceae bacterium
TGATAGGTGCCAATGGTAAGATTTCAGGTATATACAGGAAAATCCATATACCTAACATACCCTTATGGGAAGAGAGATTCTATTTTGAAACAGGGGACAAAGGTATACCAGTTTTTGAGACAGACTATGGAAGGATAGGTATACAGATTTCCTGGGATAATCTGTATCCCGAAGCAACAAGGGTGCTGGCCATAAATGGTGCGGATATCGTGTTTTCACCTACATCATGTGCATTCAAATCCCAGCATATATGGCAATCAGTTATATCTGGAAATGCCATAACAAACTGTATATTCATTATGAGGGTAAACAGGGTCGGCAGTGAAGAACTCCATGATTTTTACGGCATGAGTTTTTGTGTGAATCCTGAAGGTGAATTAATTGGGGGGCCAACAGGAAGAAGTGACAGCATACTCCTTGCTGATATTGATTTTGATTATCTTAAAGAGATAAGAAGGGAGTGGCCTATTTTAAAGGGCAGGATGCCCCGGTTTTATAAAGATTTAATCAAGGAGAATGGTTATGCCAGATGAGGTAACATTATGTGTTGTTTGTGCCTGGAGAAAGGATTGCCAGAAAAAGTTTTCTACAAGCAGTGATATAAAATTAAGATGCCCAGATTTTACAAGGGACTTATCCATTAAGGATCCGGAGAAAGAAAGTGATAAGAAAAAGGATTCAGGAGATAGTAAGGGAGGCGTTTAACAATTGTAAGAAAAAAGGAATTTTTTCTTATGATGGTGAAATCGACCCTATAATTGAGATACCGAAAGAAGAGGGGTTCGGCGACTATTCTACAAATTTAGCATTTATATTAGCACCAAAGGTCAAGAAAAATCCTTTAAAGATTGCAGAAATTATAGTAGAAAGCATAAAGGCCACGGAGCTTTTTAAAAATATAGAGGTTGCTGGAAAGGGTTTTATAAATTTCCATATTCAAGATCGTGTCTTGAGAGATGCCTTAAAGGAGATCTCTAAAAAAGGTGTGGATGCCTTTTTACCTGATTTTGGCAGTGGTAAAAAGGTCCTTATAGAATTTGTCAGTGCTAATCCTACAGGCCCACTACATATAGGTCATGGTAGAGGTGCAGCTGTAGGTGATGTCCTTGCAAATATACTGAAATGCGTGGGTTATGATGTTACAAAAGAATACTACATCAACGATGCAGGAAGGCAGATTGCAACACTTGGGGAATCCACTTATTTGAGACTAAAAGAGTTAAAGGGCGAGATGATTGAGTTTCCTGAAAATTTCTACAGAGGTGAATATATCAAAGATATTGCCATTGAATTCATAAAATCAGGCGAGGACATACCAAAAATAAAAGAAGATGCAATAAAAAAACTATCTGAATTTTCAAGCAATATCATAATGGAAGGTATCATCAAGGATTTAAGAGATTTTGGCGTATATTTCGACAGTTTTTTCAGAGAGACTGAACTCTATAGCTCTGGTATTGTAGATGAAACCATTGAAATTTTGAAAGAAAAGGGATTTGCCTATGAAAAAGACGGTGCCCTGTGGTTTAAAACAAGCCTTTTTGAAAAAGATGATGACAGGGTGCTGGTAAAATCAGATGGAGAAAAGACATACTTTGCCTCGGATATTGCTTATCACAGTAATAAATTCAAGAGGGGATTTCATGTGCTTATAGATATATGGGGTTCAGACCACCATGGTTACATTCCAAGACTTAAGGCATCCATAGAGTCATTAGGTGAGGACAAAGAGAGATTAAAGATTTTACTCATACAATTTGTAACCCTTATTAAGGATGGGAAACCTGTGGGTATGTCCACAAGGGCAGGTCAGTTTACAACCTTACGTGAGGTCATAGATGAAGTCGGTAAAGATGCGGCAAGGTTTTTCTTTCTCATGAGAAAAAGTGATGCCCATCTTGAGTTCGACCTTGACCTTGCAAAAAAAACTTCAAATGAAAATCCCGTTTATTATGTTCAGTATGCAAATGCAAGGATAGAGAGCATATTCAGAAACGCAAAGGAACAGGGTCTAATGATAAAAGGTGTAACAGAGCCTGCTGAAAAAATAGATTCAGAAAATATAAATATTGAATTGCTTACATTGAAGGAAGAGATTGACATCATAAAAGGTATTTTGCATTTCTATGACACCATAGAGGGAAGTGCAAAGAGTCTTGAACCTCACAGGCTAACATTCTATCTTATAAATCTCGTTGGAAGATTCCATAGTTATTACAATAAGGTAAAGGTTTTAGGTGAAAATAGAGGGGTCACTGAGGCAAGGTTACTGTTG